>JAOQAA010000046.1 GCA_025963815.1 Capsulimonas sp. | reverse complement strand
TGCAACGGCTCCACAAGAGATGACCACACACGCCAGTTGCAGCGCATATTCCAAAGGCGCTGGCCGATTGCGCACACGAGCCCCCACTTCGGTCAGCGCGCCGTCAAGCCACTGCCGCGCCTCGGGGTCATTGACACGAACATAATAGCCTGTCACGCCATCCATTCCCGGCGCGCAAAACCCATAAAAATCGCCGCTCTGCACCACGGAGCCGATCTTTTCCCAGGGCATGAACATAGAAACGCCCAGACGCAGACCATCGCTCAATCGACTGAGCGTTCCCCCGATCAAACGAATGCACGCCGCGCAAAGAGAAACAGCGAACAAAGCGGCGGCGGTGAGCAGGGCGGTTCTGAGGGTCATATTAGCCAAGGTGACGGCGGATGGGTTTCTGCTGATCTGCCGGGCAAGCAGGATCACGCCGGTGATCGCCGGCGTCAGGTAAAGCAGGATAGTCCACCAGCAGCGCGCCGCAACCTCTCCCGGCGAGTTTCGGCAGAGGATCGTTTCTCCTTCAATCACCGATTGCGGCTGCCGAACGACGGCGAACGCCCACAAGACCGGAGCGGCTAGAAATAGCGCCTGTGTCAGAAAATGAGTGATCGGTCTGCCGTCCTCGATATCCAAGTTATGGGTAGATGCTTCGAAACAAAATAACGCCAACCCTATAGTCGAAAGCCTCAGCAGCAAGGAAAAGAAAGGCGATCGGGGCGGCTTAGGCAGCAGCCGAAATTTATGGTCGCTCAATCAGCGCCTCCAGGAATTCAGAGATCTTCCCATTGTTCGCGATTGCGGACACAAAATCCTATCCTGCGCACACAATACGCCAAACGAAAACGCCCGGCTGCTGTTCGCAGTCGGGCGTCGCCTTTTCTGAAATCTCAGCGCGTTTACTTCGCCTGCAGATCGAGCGTCGCGGGCTTCAAGCCCGGCGCCGTCGCCGTGAGCTTGATCGCGCCCTTGGCGTCGCCCGCGCCAACGAGCACGATGGCCAGTCCCTGGAATGCATGGCGATTGGGGGCTTGATCCGGGTCGTGGTCGCTCGGATCACCATTGCCGACGCCGGCGATGTGGCCGACGCCCGTGGTCTCAAAGGAGATCCGGTTGTCCGCCATGGGAACGACACGGCCCTTCTCATCCACGACACGGACTTCGACCACGGTCATGTCCTCGCCGTCCGGAGAGATCTGTGTGCGGTCCGTCGTCAGTTGCAAGGATGCGGGCGCTCCGGTCGTTTCGACTTTGTCCGTGGAAACAGTTTTGCCGGAAGCATCATAGCCGCGAGCTTCGAGCGTTCCCGGCGTATAGTTCACATCCCATTCGACGTGTTCGAGGTGCGGCATGGATTTTTTACCAAGGCTCTGGCCGTTCAGGAACAGTTCGACGCTCTCGGCGTTGCTGAAGGCCCAGACTTTGACGGTCTGCCCTTCCTTACCGGCCCAGTTCCAGTGCGGCAGAAGATGGGTGACGGGCTTCGATCCCCAAACCGATTGGTAGTACCAGTAGGTATCTTTGGGGAAACCGGCCATGTCCAGCACGCCGAAGTTGGAGTTGACGTCCGGCCAGGCGAATGGCGTGGGTTCGCCCTTGTAATCGAAGCCGGTCCAGACGAAGCCGCCGGCGACGAAGGGGCGCTCGCCGATCGGCTTCCAGGCGTTCTCAGCCGTCTGCGCCCATGATCCCGCGTTCACGTCGTAGGCGCTGACATACCCCTTGTCTTGAATTCCTGTAACGTCTCCCGATTGGGTGCTGAATTTGTCCCAGCTGTAAACACCGCGCGTGTGGAGCTGGCTGGCGGTTTCGCTGCCGTACAGCGGCAGCGTGGGGTGCGCTTTGTGGAAGGCGTCGTAATCGAACGGATGGTAATTCATTCCCTGCAGATCTTCCACCGAGGTAATGCCGGCGGGCGAATTATAACCGCTGTCCATGGCGCACGACACAAGACGCGTGGCGTCGAACTTCAAAACCGCCGCCTTCATCGCCGCAAAGATCTTGGCGCCGTGCTCCGTCCCCTCGACATTGAACTCTTCATTGCTCATGGACCAGAGAATGACGCTGGGGTGGTTGCGATCGCGGCGCACCATCGTCTGTACTTCGGAGAGGTCTTCATAAGGCGTCGTCTGGTTCGCCTTACCCTCTTCGGTCTCGCCGAAGTGACGGTTCTCGTCCATCACCAGCATGCCCATTTTATCACAGGCGTCCAGAACGGCGGTGTTCGGCGGGTTGTGCGAGGTGCGCCAGGCGTTCGCGCCCATGCCCTGCATCTTCTTCACACGCCAGTATTGCAGAGTGTCCGGCACGGCGACGCCGACGCCGGCGAAGTCCTGATGATTGCAGACGCCCTGGATCTTGACCGGCTTTTCGTTGAGGAAGAAGCCCTTCTCCGCGTCCCAGCGAATGGATCTCACTCCGAAGCTCGTGTCCTCGGAGTCAATCACCTTCCCACCCTGCATCACTTCCGTGTGCAGACGGTAAAGCTGCGGCTTTTCAATCGACCAGAGACGCGCGGACGGCAGCGACGCCGTTTGCGTAACATCCGTTCCGGCGGCGCCTGACGGGAGCGCCAGCGGTGACTGGGTCTGCGCGGCGATTTTCCCGTCCGGGCCGTAAATCCTGGAGACGACAACGGCGTCGGATGCGGCCCCGTCGTTCGCCACCGTCGTGGTGATCGTCAGCGTGGCCGATGGCTTGCCCAGGGCGTCCTTCACCTCCGAAGCGACAAACGTTCCCCAAGGAGCAACATGCGCGGGCGCGGCTTTGTTGAGCCAGACGTGGCGATAGATCCCCGCGCCTTCATACCACCAGCCTTCGAACGCCGTCGGATCGACATGAACGGAAAGGACATTCTTGCCGCCATAAACGGCGTCCTTGGAGATATCGAACCGGAACGGCGTGTAGCCGCAGGCGTGACCGCCTAATCGATGGCCGTTGAGATAGACTTCGGCGCTCCGATAAACGCCGTCGAAGTCGATCCAGAGGCTCTTTCCCTGATCCGACGCCGGGAGAGTGAAGGTCTTGCGGTACCATGCGGGCGTCGGGATCAATGAGCCGTGGCTGGCGTCGCCCTGCGGCGTGAACGTTCCTTCGATACAATAATCGTGCGGCAGATGGACCTTGCGCCAGTTGAAGTCTCGAAACTCGGCCTTATCTGGAGTGACGGCAGGCGCCGGCCCCGTAACAGGAACACGCCCCACAGAAACATCGCGCACCAGCCCTCCGGCGCCCTGCCCGTTCTCCACCCGCACCGCTACCATGTTACGGCCGTTCGCATTCCAAACCTCGTCCACCGGAACATCGAACTGCCGATTCCAGCCTTCGTGATGCAGCAGCTTCTTTCCATTGACATAAACATCGGCGTTGTCGTCCACAGCGCCGAAGCGAAGAACACGCCCCGGCCCCGCGACCTCTGGAAGCGCGGCGACCAGCCACGCATAGCCAGGCTTGCCCCCGAACAGGTCTTGCCCCGCTGCGGCGTCCGCCCAGCCCGCGCCGCTCGTATCCACATCGGCCGCTGGAGGATCGCCCGCTGCCGAAGCCAGCGCCTGCCAGCGCCATCCGCCGACCGGCGCCGCGCCGGACAGCTCGGGACCAGTCCCCGGCTCCAGCAAAAATCGCCAATCGGCGTCGAATAAGATTCGTTCGCGGGAGTGAGTATCGGCCCCATAGCCGACGGCGGGAAGAAGCGCGGTGGCCGCCAGGGCGACGAACGCGGCCCGCAGCAGAGCTGAATTTGTCATGAAGATGTTCCTATGGAGATGATATTGTTGCAATTATAACGAATTACGGAGCCGGCGTCGATAGAAAATCGCGCAGAAAAGTTATAATATTTTATAATTTCACAATTGTGACTTTGAAGTTCGATGCTTCGGATTTGTTTAAAACTGCAGAATAGTCAAATCCCCAATTATTCTCGTTCCTTCGACGTCTGTGCGTTGGAAGAGGCGTCGGCTGGAGAGTGATATCAAATGAAGCGAGAGCATATTGCCCGACAGTGGCTGGAGAATAACGGCCCGATCTACGCCGGCTGCGAACGCGTTCAGGAAGGATATCGGATGCTGCGCGCATCCGACGCCGACGACTGGCAGATTCTGGCGACCATGGGGGGACAAGGAATATTCTATGCTGGAGACAACAGCCTGCATGTTTCGCCCGGATCGATCGTCTTGATACCACCCGGAGTGAGGCAAGAGTACGGCCCCAAGGAAAC
>JAOQAA010000026.1 GCA_025963815.1 Capsulimonas sp. | reverse complement strand
CGGGGCTGCTCACGCACTTCGATCTGGCGAACTATAACTCGGTAATGGCGGTTCAGACGGAAGATATGGGTGTGATGGACGCAGGCGGGTTTTCGCTGCGGGGCCGGGCAACCGACGCGGAGCTGCGCGGGTGCTCGCTGACTGTCGAGGAATTATGGGCGCGACAGTAACTGACATTCAGGAAGCCGCCGTGCGGTTAAGAGCAGCGAGAGAATCTGTTTTGCTTCCGATGTCGTCGCTCGATGTCGTCGAAGCGCTGAGCCTTCTCGCGGAGCGCTGTCTCAGAGGCGAGAGCGCGGCCGCAACGCAGCTCGAAACGCTAACAGAGCCGTTTCCGTTTTCGATGGTGCGGCCCAGTCTCAATGGGCTGCTCCAGTCGATGTCGCGGGATTCGTTGCGCCATCTGCAAAAAAATGAAGGGGTTACCGACAGTCTTGGGTATGCTGTCGTAGGCCATGTGATTGCGGGGAACACGCCTCTGCTTGCCTGGACCAGTGTTGTACGCGCCCTGCTGGTGCGCAGCGCCTCGCTCGTCAAGCTCCCGACAGGATCCGCCGCACAGTGGGGCAGGATGTTTCATACGCTGCTTGCCGAAACTGATCCCAGCCTCGCGCGCTGCGTGGAGATGCGGGAATGGGCTGGCGGAACACGCGATCTGGACGAAACTCTTGCACTACAAACGGATTGTTTGATCGCTTATGGTGACGACGCGACGATTGAACAGCTCCAAGGATACCGCCCTCAGGCGCCTTTCTTGGGATACGGGCATCGGCTGTCCATGGGAATCGCTCTCACTGTTGCGGACGGCGTTCGCGCCGCAGCCGACTTCGCGCGTGATGTGCTGACATACGATCAAAGCGGGTGCCTCTCACCGCACTCGATCTATGTGATTGGGGATGTCTACGATGCGGACGACTTTGCGGAGCGTCTGGCCGTCGCTCTCAGGCGTATGTCGATGGAGAGCTTCTCCGCGCCTGTGACCGTCGCCGCCGCCGCTCAAGTGCGCCGGCATCGGACGCTGGCTCGGATGATGGGTGATCGGCTTTGGGAAGATACGGACCTGCGTTACACCGTCGTTCGACCGCGCCGTCGGCAATTTGCCGCATCGCCGACTCATGGGGTCATCAACGTACAGTCGCTTTCGTCGGTGGACGTCTTGCCGGAAGCCCTGGCCGAAGTTACAGGCGCGCTGCAAGGCTGCGCCGTCGCGGCTTCCGGAGACATTCCCCCATCGCTGCGGCGGATCCTGGAAGATGCGGGCGTTTCTTACGTGTGTCGCCCGGGTGAATTGCAGACGCCTCCTATCGAGTGGAGGCAAAACGGCATGGATGTTTTGAAGTGTTTGACGCCCGCAGTTGAATAACGTTGTTTTTGGAGGGAAAATCGATGAGGGAATTCAATGCCCTGTTCCTTGAGGTCTCTTGACTCTCATAAATAACTCAGATATACTGTTGCTACTAAAAACTCCAAATGTTGCGCTGCGCATCAACGCAGCCACGCAAAACACACCGCCAGATCATACTGCGGTTACCTCAGGAGACTTCTTGTATTGAACGCTGCCCAACTTACGGTTAATAACCGCCCCACGGACAAGGGAGCACTGATCGAGGCCGTTGGCGAGGTCGATCTCACCACGGTCAATCAGCTGCGCGAGCCGGTTCTGGAAGCCGTCAACAACGGCTCCAAGTCCGCGGTCATCGTCGATCTGAGCCGCGTTGATTTTATCGACAGCGCGGGCCTCGCACTTCTGGTGGAGGCGCGCAAGCGTCTGGCGCCGGATGCGCGCGCCCTGCACATCCTGCTCACCCCAGGACGTCAGCCGGAGCGCGTTCTGCGCCTTGGCCGGTTTGATACGATCATGAACCTGGCGTATGATTTTGCCGATATCGCGTAAAGATTCGGCTTCTCGGAAATGATAACGGAAGGTTTGAACTAGAATACGCAATGGCTGAAACCAAAGGCACGCCGGCGGGCACGTCCGGCATGAGCGCGATGGATAACCTCGCGCTCGCGAACAATTCCGACGACATCGGGTTCGTCGATCCTATTATCGGCCGCACCGCGCAGCGCGATGTGGCGGGATATTTCGGCTTCCCGCTGATCCGCAAGGGCGAAGTCGTGACGAAGGCCACCGCTGAAAAAGCGCTCAACCTGGGACGACTGTTTGAACTTATCGCCGCAACGGATATCGTTTGATATGGCTGACAATTTCGATTTTGGACAGGATGACCGTTTTGGCTCGCGGCCTGCGGACGGCGCGGCCGGTCTGATCGCCGTCGTTGTCGGCGCAGCAATCGGCGCCGTCGCCGCATTGCTCCTAGCGCCGAAGTCCGGCAAAGACCTGCGTGAGGAGATTGCCTCGAAAGCGGGCAATTGGAAGACACACGCCGCTGACGCAATCGCGGAAGGCCGCGAGCGGGTAGTAAGCTCTGTCGAAGGCACGCTGGGAACAGCGCCGGCGGACGACGCGGCGCGAGTTGAGCCGACTAAAGCCGAATAACCAATTCAACAAAAAACGCCTCGGGCATTTGCCCGAGGCGTTTTTTGTGTCTGTGGCCCTTATCCTCGGCCTCTTCTAATGTCGCAAGATACGCGATTTCAGGAAGTCTAGCGCGCTCTGCTGGGTGATCGCGATCGGGACGGTGAGCGTCTGACCGTTCGAGACCGTGGCGTCCACTTGCAGTTTATGCGCGCCGCCCGGCAGGTTGGACGGCTGCGTTTTGACCTGGACGGCCACCGACGCCTCTGGCTCCAGAGAACCGCGCTCGGGGCTGATCGAAAACTCGATCGGCTGGCCGGCGGGAATGCTGAGCTGGAAGTCGATCGGTTTTTCCCCCACGTTTTTGAGTTCAAACGCGCCGGCCCCGGGCTGTCCGGCCCGCGTAGTAATGGCGATCGGCGGCGCGTCGGCGGTGGGCCGTTCCGTCACTTGGAGCAGACCGGGCTTCAAGACAAGGCTGGCGCTGCATTCGATGAACCAGCGGTCGCCGGAACTGATCAGCTTGCCGTCCTGGTCGTAGTACTGCGGGCTGTTGAACTCCAGCTTTCCGACATTGACTCCGCTCTTGTTCGGGATCTTGGAAGGGACGACAATGACGTTGACGTCGCGCTTGTTGCCCTTGAACGTGGTAAAAGGCACCTGGACCCAAGCATCACGCGGTTTGATCTCTCCACGCAGCTCACCGCCGCCAGCGTTATAAATCGTGATTTGCAGCGGCGGGACGTGCGCACCGGAGGGAATGGCCCCGAAGCGCAGGTGTTTTTTGTTGATCAGCAGCACCGGCGGCGCGGTTTTGCGCATTTCCAAAAGAAACTCATTGGTGCTGGCGAATCGGTACTCGGTATTATAGGACAGAGCCCGGTTGATCAGCGCGACGAGGTTAAGATCGGCGTTCGGCTTCTCCATCAGTTCGTTGGTGATGGTCATCGAGCGCTCGTTGATCTTCGCCTGGTCGGGCGGCTCTCCCGCAATCATCTCATAAAGAATACATCCAAGCGCGAAGATATCCGTGCGGACATCGGCGACCCACTTGCCGTCGCCGTCGAGTTCCGGCGGCAGATACCCTTCAGTACCGTAGATCTCGGTCTGCTTGCGGCCTTCATTCGCCTTGCCGAAGTACTGAGCGGCGCCGAAGTCCAGCAGGAACAGATGACCCTGCGGAGTGATACGGATATTCGCCGGCTTCAAGTCGTGGTGGATAATGCCGCGCGAGTGCAGGAAGGCCAGGGCGTCGCAGAGACAGACCGACCATCGGAGCGTCCATTCGCGGGGCAGGGGATGGCGCTTTCGAATGATATCATCCAGGGTGGTTCCCTCGATGAACTCCTGCGCGATATAGTAATAACCGTCGAACTGGAAGGATTCGTAGGAGGTCGGCATCAG
>JAOQAA010000593.1 GCA_025963815.1 Capsulimonas sp. | reverse complement strand
GGCGAGTGCATTAGCGCGGACGCCGCGCACACATTCCTCGATTGGAGTGGAATGATTACCCTCGTTTTGGGCTTTATCGTCCTGTTTTCGCTGGCAAAGGTACTGGGATGTCGCAAGTTCGCCGGATGGCCTATCTTTTAGTAATAATCTTCGCGGCTGCTCTGCTCACCAGCAAGGTGTGGAGCGTGCCGCGGCCGCCCAAGTTCATCGGCGTCGAGTCCGCCGAGGTGCCGCATTCCGTCGCCGGCTACACGGCTGGTAAGGACCTCGTCATGCCGCCGGAAGTCACGAAGGCGCTCGGCAGCGGAGATGTCATTGAGCGAGCTTATGAGGGCGGCGGCGCCGTCCCTATCGACTTCGTCCTGATTGGGGGAACGGATCGCAGCGCCCTTCACGATCCTCGCTCTTGTCTGGTCGGCGCCGGGTGGCGTTTGGAGAACGACCATACCGAGGTAATTCCCGGCGCGAACATCGCCGCACGATCGTGCCGCGCTGTCGGCAATCCCAATGGTCCGTCGCAAGATATGCTTTATGTGTATGTCGTCGACGGCAAGATCATCGATTCGCCCACGCAGATCCGTTTCGCGATGCTGAAAAGTGCGCTGATCGGACAGCAAGGGACGCCCGTATATTTCCTCCGATTCATGTGCCCTCTCGATACGAATGAAGCCAATGCGGAGGCGAACCATGCCTCTATGCAGGCTTTTGCCAAGGATATGTGGGAGAGCTTGAAGCAGAAGGTCTCAAAGACATGAAAGTGCCAATCGCAAACGTACTTTTTGATAATGTAACGATGTCTCAGGCGGTAGAGCAAGTGGTGGCGATGGCGCGCAAGCACGATAAAGCGCGGTTCGTCTGCACTGGAAACCTTGACCATTTGGTCATGCTGGACCGGGACCCCGTCTTCGCCGAAGTTTATCATGCCGCGGATCTTGTTCTCGCGGACGGAGCTCCGGTCGTCTGGCTCTCTCGCCTATACTCTGGGAAGAGTGGGCGTCCGATCCAGGAGCGCGTCGCCGGCAGCGATCTGTTTTGGGAGCTGTCCAAGGCGTCGCACGAACAGGGATTGAAGTTGTTCTTCCTTGGCGGCGTGCCCGGCGTCGCCGACCGCGCCAAGCAGGCCGTTCTGGCGAGATACCCTAAAGCGAACATCTGCGGAACCTACTGTCCTCCGTTCGAAACGTTTGGAACGGAAGAGGAGCAGGCGCGAATTCGGGAGACCGTCTGTGCGGCCGCGCCCGATATCCTTATGGTCGCCTTCGGCGCGCCCAAGCAGGAAAAATGGATTGCCGCCAATCGTGATATGCTTCAGGTTCCGGTTTCGATCGGCGTCGGCGGCTCGTTCGAGATGGCGGCGGGACGGGTGCGGCGCGCGCCGCTGTGGATGCGGCGCAACGGCCTGGAATGGGTGTTCCGCTTCATGCAGGAGCCGGGACGTCTTTACCAGCGCTACTTCGTCAACGACCTGCCGTTTCTCGCGAAGCTCTTTACCCGCACGCTGGTCGCCCGTCTCGCCCGCAAGCCGTACCGCCCCTCCGGCGGCGTCAGCAACCGCGAAGCCGCCTGAGCATAAGATGCGCCGATCCGTGGAGTTATCGCCTGCGCTCCACGGATCAGCACATCTTCATGACGTCGCAAATCCCAATTTCCCCAGAAAACGCTCCCAGTACTCACGCGGCAGACTGCCACCCGACGCCTGATCGTGTCCATGTCCGTAATTTCCCTCGCCCTCCGGCAGCCCCAGATCGATTCCGTGCAGGAACTCCAGCACGTTGATTCCGGGCGCCGAACGAACAGAAAAATTCACCCGCCCGGGCAAGTATCCTTCATTCGCCGCGATGACGATATATTTCGGCAATCGTGAACGCCAGATCTGCGCCATCAATGGATGGATCTGACAGGGAGAATTGATGCGGATCAGCGCTGCCGGTCCGGAGAAGACCGGGGCAGCTTTCTTTGCCTCCTCCATCGCCTCCTTCACCTCGGCGCGCGCGGCGCGGAGTTCTTCCACGTCTGAATCCGTGGATTCCGTGAGCGAACGGGGATCGGAGTGCGCGAGTAAGACGCGCGCGGCCGCTTCGGGATTGTAATGCGAGGCGCGCCGCACAGCGTTGATCAGCGTGGTCGCTTCCCGAAGATACTTTGCTTTGTATTTCTTTTTCGTCTCCTCGATCAAAGCGAATGGGGCCTTATCTCCCAAATCGCTGAGCGCGCCAATAGCGGCGATCCAGTCTAAGTCGTCCACGTTTGTCAGCGGGCGAAGCAGTTCCCAGATCATGAGGGAGGTGTTGGGAATGGGGTCCCATTCGTAGGCGCTGATCAGGATGTCGCCGGGCGGAGAGCCTTCGGGCCGATGGTGGTCGATGAAGCAGGTCGGGACGCCTGGAAGAACCGGTTCAGACTGGCTGCCCAGGTCCATCACAAAGAGGGAATTGGGGCGCGCCGCCGTCACTTTGGCGCGATTGGCTTCCGTCCATGCGTTGCGTTCGCGGTCGGGGATAATGCGAGTCAAATCGGTATATCCCAAACGCTCCAGCCCGCGCTGCCAGATGACGCCGGCGGCGACTCCATCGGCGTCCGAGTCGTGCAGGCCGACTGTGCGGCCCGCATGGGGCGTTTTGTCCAAAAAGGCGGCGAACGCCGCGCGCGCATTTTCCCAATCAGATGTCAAAGTTTCGGACATCGATTACTCCCCCGCCAATTTGCGAACCGTTTCCAGCGTATCGATTTGGGTGACGGGCTTATCGTCCCGAATGCGCAGAATACGGGGGAAGCGCAGGGCGTAGCCGCTCTTATGCCGGGCCGACGCCTGCACGCGGTCAAACGCGATCTCGATCACGATCTTTGGCTCGACAACGCGGATCTTCCCATGAGCGAACTCCTGGATCGTATGCGCCCGGAACCATTCCGAAAGCTCGGTTAGCTCCACGTCAGTTAGCCCCGAGTACGCCTTGCCGATGTTCAGTAGGGTGGGGTCGGTCTCAGAGGCGCGCACGGCGAAGGTGTAGTCCGACAGCAAGTGGCGGCGCCCGCCGTTGCCGACTTCGACGGATGTCACCACGACATCGAGCGTCGCCAGCGCGCGCTTGATCTTCAGCCACTCCCGTCCGCGCCGACCGGGCTTGTAGAGCGATGCGGGGTCCTTCACCATCAGCCCTTCATTGCCGCGCGCCCGCGCCGCATCGAACTCATTGTCGAGCAGCGCGGCGTCGCGAAACTCCACGGACGCCGCCCGGCGTACTTCTCCCATCGCAGGAACAGAAGCTTCCAGTACGGAGCGTCGCGCTGCGAACGGATCGTTAATGAGAATGCGCTCGCCTCCAAAGAGGGCGTCGTAAGCGACGAAGCTGACGGGGACTTCCGCGCGCATGGCGTCTGAAAGCGTCTTGCGCCCAAGGCGCTTTTGCAGTTCTTGAAACGGCAGGATCTGATCGCCTTGCGTCGGTACGATCTCGCCGTCTAGGATCAGCCCGAGCGGCGATCCCTGCGCGAGCGCCGCGAGGGGAGGGACGAGATCCGGGAAGCTTTCTGTGATCTCATCCAACGTGCGCGAGAAGAGGGCGACGCGCACGCCGTCCACAACCACACCGTGC
>JAOQAA010000004.1 GCA_025963815.1 Capsulimonas sp. | reverse complement strand
TTCGGATCGGCGGCCCAGGCGCCGCTGAGGCCCCCAGCGGCGGCGCGGATGACGCCGGAGACGAGGCCGACGGTCAGTAAGGGGAACGCGAACGCGACCATGCTGAACGCCTGCGTTTCCAGTGTTGTCAGCGGCGGGAGCTTCCCGAACAAACCGCCGCTGCGCTTGCGCTTCAGCATCCGGTGCTGCACTAAGTATAAGAGGGCGCAGCCAAAGGCGAGCATCAGGAGGCTGAAGGCGAAGAGAATGGCGATGACGTGCAGGCTGATGAGCCGCGAATCAAGTTCCGGCGCGACCGTGATTGGTGCATCCGACCGCTGGGTTTGATGCAGCACCGCGCCGGCGAAGAGACACAAAAAAGATGCGGGCAAGGCAAGCGCGCCCAGGGCATAGGGTTTTGGCTTGATCAGGAATTCCAGAACCAGGTAGACGAGCGCAACGGTCCAGGCGGAAGCGGACAGGGTTTCGGCGGGAGTGGTGAAGGGCGTCTGGCGTGTGACGGCGCAGTGGACGCCGATAGCGAGTGTGTGGCAGACGACGGCGAGAATGGCCGCGTACTGCCCGGTGCGGGCCAGATTCAACCGGCGCAGCAGCAAGTTCGCTCCATACCCAACGCTGGCGATCAGGTACGCCACCGCCGCCGCGACGAGCAGAAAACCTTCCGTCCCGTTAGGCATCGGGCGCCCTCCGCGTGTTCGTCGCCGGGACCATGGTCTCCGGCAGTTTGTCGTCGTCTTCCCGCTCCAGTCCAAAGACCTGGCGGATCGTCTCCAGCGCCGCCGAATCGCCCGTCTCGGTGGCGCTGGATTTGATTGCAACGATGGCCGGGTGGGCGATTTTATTCGTCAGCGACTCCATCGCCGCTTCCACGGAGCGCCATTCCTTGTCGGAGAGGCCCGGCAGACGAGTGCGCAGGCGGGCCAGCTCGGCGTCGCGTACGGACGCCAGCTTGTCGCGCACCGCGACGATTGTCGGCGCGACTTCCAGCGATTGCCGCCAGCGGCCGTACTCCGTCGCCATCGCGTCGATGATCTCCCGCGCCTGCGCGACTTCTCCCGAACGAGTTTGCCGTGCGCCGGCGACGATCTGCATCAAGTCGTCGATATTATAGAGGTAGACGTTGTCCAGGTCGCCGACCGAGGCTTCCACGTCGCGCGGCACGGCGATATCGATCAAAAAGAGAGGACGGTTATGCCGGGCGCGCATGGCGTTCTTGATCAGCGTACGCGTGACGACTGGATGCGGCGCCGAGGTAGAGCAGACAACGATGTCCGCAGAAAGCAGAGCGCTTTCCAGCTCGTCAAATCGCCGTGCGTGTCCGCCGAACTGCGCCGCCAGATGCTCCGCGCGCTCATAGGTGCGATTGGCCACCAGCACGGTCGGCGCGCCCTTCGCCTGCAAGTGCCGCGCGGTGACTTCGCTCATTTTCCCGGCGCCAAGCACCAGGACCGTGTTGCCTTCTAAACTATCGCCGAAGATCTGCGCCGCGCGCTCGACTGCCGCCGCGCCGATGGAAAATGCGCCCCGCGCGATCTCCGTCTCGGTCCGCGCTCGCTTGCCGGCCACCAGGGCGTCCTGAAACAAGCGATTGAGCAGCGTTCCCAGGGTCTTCGCGCCCTGCGCCGCCTCCATTGCCTGCTTGACCTGGCGCTGGATATCCGGTTCGCCCAGGATCATGGAGTCGACGCCGGCGGCGACGGAAAAGAGGTGATTGGCGGCGGCCCCGTCGCGATAAAAGTAGAGGCGCCCGTCGAACTGGCGCCGGGACAACCCATGCTGGCCGGCCAGAAACTCCGCAAGAAGTTCTTCCGTCGCCCCAGACTCGGGATCGAGAACGGCGTAGATTTCCGTGCGGTTGCAGGTGGAGAGGATTGCGCCTTCGAGAACAGCCCCCAGACCCGAGAGGGCGAGGAGCGCGCGCGGCAGCGCGTGCTCTCCAATCGCCAGCTTTTCGCGCACTTCGACGGGCGCGCTTTCGTGATTTATTCCGACCAGGACGAGAGGCATTGTCTTGCCTGGGCCTCCGCTTCTAATAACTTGCCGTCGCACACGAGCGCTCGGATCTTAGGATCGTCCAGCACGTGTCGCGTCATGCTCTTGCGCATGGGTTCCGTCGCGCCATGCGCCTTCAAATCTTGGCGCAGCGCGCCGAACAGCTGGGCGTATCCCGCCCACTCCTCGCCAAACTCATCCATCAGCCGCTCGCGCAGCACGGCGGCCAGCGTCGGGCTCTGTCCCGACGTCGAGACGGTCAGCATCAAATCGCCGCGAACGACTGTCGAAGGCGAGACGAAATTTCCATCCGCGAAGCGGTCCGCGGCGCAGACGAGAATATTCCGTTCCTGCGCATCCCGCACTACCGCCGCATTGACTTCGCGATTGTCCGTTGCGGCGATCACAAGAAACGCGCCATCGAGATGTTCAGGGTGGTAAACGCTCTCCATCCATGTGACCGAGCTGGTCTCCGCCAGCGCGCGCAGTTCTTCCGTGACCTCGGGCGCAACCACGCAAACCATGGCGCCATACTCGCGCAGCGCGGCGACTTTGCGCTCGGCGACGGCGCCGCCGCCGACCACTACGCAGCGCTTGCCGTTCAGATCCACCTGGATGGGATAGAACTTCATCACAAATTAACCCAGCCAAGGCCGGGTCCCATCGGACACAACATCTTAATTATGGCTCTCACA
>JAOQAA010000691.1 GCA_025963815.1 Capsulimonas sp. | reverse complement strand
CGGCCGAGGGCGTCGCCGAGAAAGACATCGTTCTGACCGGCAACACCGTCATCGACGCTTTGCTCAACGTCGCCGCGCGCGACCATGAGATTCCCGATCCCGCCATTCAGGAGATTTTGGCCGATCCGCGCCGGATGATCCTGGTCACGGCGCACCGCCGTGAAAACTGGGGTGAGCCGATGGCGCGCATCGGCCGCAGCGTCCGCGCCCTTGTGGAGAAGCATCCGGACACGCTGGCCGTGGTCGCGCTGCACCGCAACCCCATCGTCCGGGAGACCCTGCTTCCCATCTTAGAGAACCATCCGCAGATTCGGTTGATCGAGCCGCCGGATTATGTCCCGTTCGTCAAGCTCCAGCAGAAGGCGACCCTGGTCCTGACCGACTCGGGCGGCGTCCAGGAAGAAGCCCCCAGCCTCGGTAAGCCCGTTCTGGTCCTGCGCGAGACGACCGAGCGCCCGGAAGGGGTCGCGGCCGGGACGGCGAAGCTCGTCGGCACGGACTTTGATCTGATTCTGTCCGAAGCGACCCGATTGTTAACGGATTCTAACGCTTACGCGGTGATGGCGCGGACGGTTTCTCCGTATGGAGATGGAAAGGCCGCCGCCCGCATCGCCGATGCACTCCGATAAGCCCTCACCCCCGGCCCCCTCTCCCAATTCTGGGAGAGGGGGAGTCGGAGTAAGAGCGAAATTTTAAGTTAGGACATTGTTCTTAACAAAACAAAAACTGTGGTTCCCTTTTCCCAGAATTGGGAGAACCGGGTACCCGCTTGCGGGTGGAGGGGATGAGGGCCAGTCTTAACTCATGATCGATACGCCGAAACGAAAATATGACAGCCTGGCTGAAGAGTGGTTCGCGCAGGTGTGGAAGTTCGTCCTGCGTATCGCCCTGATCGTCTTCACGGGTTATGTCATATGGCGCATTCGGGCGATCCTCACGGATGTCCTGGTGGCGTCGATCCTCGCCTTCGCCATGATCGGCCCGGTCGACTGGCTTTGCCGGTATCGGATTCGAGGAATGACTGGCCGCGCGCAGAGGCTGCTGGTCACTCTCGTTGTCTTTATCGTCCTCGCCGCCATCGTCGCCCGATGCCTCGCGCTGGTCATCGTCCCATTCCAATCGCAGGTGCACGATCTGGGGCATAACCTTCCCGCGTATAAGTCCCATCTGCTGACCATGGTGTCGTCGGCCAAGAACTGGTTCGCGCACCTGCCTCCAGACGTGCAGAACTTTTTGCAACGTCAGGGCGCCACGGGGGAGGGGATCTCGCCGGGCTCCTGGGTGCGCGACATGATGGAGAAGACCTTCGCGGGCCTGGCGAAGATCGTCGATATCATTCTTATTCCGGTGCTCGCGTTTTACTTTGTGCTGGACGGCCATTCGCTGCGCAACGAGTTTTTGGCGCTGGTTCCGCCGCGCCGCCGGCGTGAGGCGATCCGCCTGCTGCGCGCGTCGTCCACGATCATGCGCACGTTCGTCATCGCGCAGTTCTGGCTTTGCGTCATCGCGGGCGTCGTGGTGTACATCGGCCTCAATATCGCCGGCATGCAGTACTCGCTGATCCTGGGGCTGCTGGCGGGCGTGACGCGCGCCATCCCGATCATTGGTCCGGTCATCGGCGGCATTCCCATCGTTTTGCTCGCCGCTCTGCAAAGTCCGATATTGGCGGTCAAGATCCTGATCTTTTTCAGCATCATGCATCTGGTTGAGAGCAAGCTGATCATGCCCAAGTTCATCGGGCATAAGATCCATCTGCACGCGGCGGTGGTGATCATCGTGCTGCTGATCGGCGGCGAGTTCTTCGGACTGATCGGCATGTTCATGGCCGCGCCGATCGCCGCCTTCGGCCGAGTGCTGCTGCTGCAATACGTCATCCGGCCGCGCCGCATCGCGCGCGCCGCCAAATTGGGGGCCTCCAGCATCGCTGCGCCCCCATCGCCGCTGATTATCAAATCGCAGTAACCGTCGACATATTGAGCGACGTCACATAAAATTTCGCGAGGAGAAACTCGACTTTGCCGTTACCGCCCACCGTACCTGACGTTTCGATCCTTCACGCGCTGATCCTGGGAATTGTCCAGGGCGCGACGGAGTTTCTGCCCGTCTCCAGCACCGCGCATATGCGCATTCTGCCGGCCCTGCTCCACTGGGAAGATCCCGGCGCCGCCTTTTCGGCGATTGTTCAGCTCGGACCAATCGCCGCGATCATCACCTATTTCCGGAAAGACCTCGCCAAGTATATCGCCGGCATCCTGCGCAGCGTTAAAGCGAAGACACTCTTTCCGGAAGGCGATATCGACGCCCGCCTCGGCTGGTACACGATCCTGGGAACGATCCCCTTCGCCATCGCCGGGAAGCTGCTGGAAAAGCATGTCGATAGCACATTCCGCTCGCTGAACATTGTCGGCTTTTGTTTGATTGCGCTTGCCCTGGTGCTGCTGGTCGCCGAACGCGTCAGCCGCCGCGACACTCCGCTGGAGCGTCTGAAGTTCGGCCCGGCAATGGCTGTCGGCTGCTCGCAGATCCTCGCCCTCATTCCTGGCGCCTCCCGCTCTGGATGCACCATCACCACTGGGCTGCTGGTGGGACTGGACCGGGAAGCTGCGGCGCGCTATTCGTTCCTGCTCAGCATTCCGGCGATTACTCTGGCCGGCGTGTACAAGCTGTACAAAGTTGTCAGTACGACCCATTTGGGCGGTGAGGTGGTTCCTTATCTGATTGGCACAGTCGTCGCGGGCATCGTCGCGTACGTGGTCGTCCGCTGGCTTCTCGGTTACTTGGGCGAGGAAAACCATACGACGGCGCCGTTTATCATCTACCGGATCATTCTGGGGATCGCCATCCTGGTGCTGGTCCGCGTGGGATATGTCAACGCCGAAGCCGGCGCAAAGCCGCTGGATGCGCCTGTCCAGGGCGCGGCGCGGCTGACCGTTCCAATGCCTGCGCATCTGGCGTCTCGCTAACCAAATATCCTGATATTCCAATCAGCGCGCCTCCGAATTCTGTCGGAGGCGCGTTTTTTAGTCCAAAAGCATGCACATTTGCGCGGGGTGTGTCTGGTCAGAAGACTTCCTTCTTTTCGTTGTGATCTGGGGCGCATGATCAAGAGGTGGATGAAGGCGCGTTTGCGCATGGAGACACAGGTCTTGTAGGATACAGCCGGCGCACTTGGGCTGGGCGGCGTCGCAGTATGTCTGAGCGTGTTTTTTGATGACGCTGTGATAGGTTTCGAACTCACGCTGACTCCAGTCGCGTGGGAGCTGAGACTGTAGGATCAAGTGCGCCTTGTCCCAGCTTGCCGATGGCCGCAGCAGCCCTAATCGCATCATCATCCGGCGATGTCCGGTATCCACGGGAAGTACAGCCCGCCGCAGGGTGCTGAAGAGCAGCACGGAAGCACTGGTCTTGCGTCCTACACCTGGGAGGCGCTCTAGCCAGGCCGACGCGTTCTCGCTGGACATCTGGAAAAGATGATCGAGGTTAAGC
>JAOQAA010000666.1 GCA_025963815.1 Capsulimonas sp. | reverse complement strand
TGAGAAGCCCTGCGATCTCATATTCCTGAGACTGCTGAAGCGTATGAAGACACCAGGCGGCGTCCTTGCCGCTGCTCCAGGAGAGCAGGAGACGGGGCCTCACGTCAGGCGGTTCGGGGGTAGTCATTCGTCGAGGCTCCTTCGTGGGTGAGAACAGATTGTATCGGAGCGAGTGTCACTATGTCAACATTGATTTTGAGAGATAGAGCTTTGGGAGAGAAGAGAAGAATGCTGCATTTGTCCGATGTCGAGACCGCCGCGGCCGTGGTTCGCCCGGTCATCCATCATACTCCGCTGATGACCTGCCATACGATCGAAGAGCGCCTCGCGGATGGTGTTTCCCTGCGGCTCAAAGCCGAGAATTTTCAGCGGACCGGGGCGTTTAAAATTCGGGGCGCTTATTACCGAATGTCGCAGCTGACGGACGCTGAGAAGCGATGTGGCGTGGCGGCGGTCAGCGCCGGAAACCACGCGCAGGGGGTGGCCCTCGCGGCGCAGCTGCTGGGAATTCAGGCGACGATCTTTATGCCCGAGACGGCCAGCATCGCCAAAATGAAAGCGACCGAAGGCTACGGCGCCGAAGTCGTTCTCGCGGGCAAGAACTTCGACGAATCGGCGATCGCGTGTCATCGTTATGTCGCCGAGAACGATGCGGTCTACATCTCCCCCTACGACGACGACGGCGTAATCGCAGGGCAGGGGACGCTGGGACTGGAGCTGCTTCAGGACATGCCTAATGTCGAAACAGTGATGATTCCTATCGGCGGCGGCGGTTTGTTCGCGGGTGTGGCGATGGCGATCAAGGAAAGCCGTCCGCATGTGCGTATTATCGGAGTTCAGGCCGAAGGCGCCGATACGGCGGCGCGTTCGTTCCACGCTGGACATCTTCTGCCGCGCGAAGAACCCGTCAGCACGATCTGCGACGGCATTGCGGTCAAGTCGCCTGCGGCGCGGACCTTCCAGTACATTCAGAAATACGCTGACGATGTGGTGACCGTCTCAGACTTCGCCGTCGCGGAGGCGATGCTGCTTCTGGTGGAGAGGGCGAAGCTGGTGGTGGAGCCGAGTGGCGCGGCGGGGCTTGCGGCGCTGCTCGCGGGCAAGGCCGACGCGCGCGGTGAAACGGCGGTAATCCTCTGTGGCGGCAATATCGATGCGCTGCGGCTGGCGGATATCGCCCAGCGAGAGATGCTCCGCGCGGACCGTTACCTGCATCTATTCACGGCCTGCGATGACCGCCCGGGATCGCTCGCGCGTCTGCTCGAAGTGGTCGCCACCGAGCGCGGAAACGTCATTACCGTCAGTCACAATCGGCTGAGTCCGCATATCGCTCTGGGTAAAACCCGTATCGAGCTGCTGATCGAAGTGCGAGACCGCAGTCACCGTGAGCAGATTCTGACGGCGCTGCGTGGTGATGGTTACCCCGTGGAAACCCTGCTGTAGCCAGCTGGTGTTTTGGATGAAGCGCGGTGTTGATTATTGATTCTCGACGCCCATCACGCGATAGCCGTTTTTTTCCCGGATCAATCGGTACAGGGCGTGAACTTCCTTGCCGTTTACGCCCGTCAGCGACAACTCCATGGCCATCATCTGTCCGTTTTTGCTCGCAAAAGCACTCTTGTACTCCACGGTCTTCGAATTGCTGAACTCGGGATAATTTTGGCGAATGATGGTGCGGAACATGTTTGGTGACCGGAATTGACTGCGGAGCATGGCGCTCTGAAAGGCCATGGCTTTATTGTAATCGTCTTTCTTGAACGCGTCCAATTGTCCTCCGATGCAGGCAATTGCATCTTTTCGCTCCGTGGGAAGCGCCATGCGCCAGTTGCGCGGGCCTCCCATATGGGAATCACGGAAATCACGGTCCGCTTCTCCTTTAAGCCTTGGAGGGTGCTTGACTTGGAAGTGTCGTAAGACAACGCCGCCGCTAATGAGCATCATGGCGACAAAAGCTCCTGCGGCGATGGTGCGCGGCTTCATATATGACCTCGCATATGGGGAGGAGTATTGGCGATGCTGAGTTCTCGATACCCGTCATTTTCCAGAATCAGAACAAAATCCTGGTTGTAGACTTTGCCTTCTTTATCGATCATGCTGGTTTGCAGGGTGACCATTCGTCCGCCGCTGTCGGCGTAGGCTAGCCCGTACTTCACGGATTTCTGATGTGCGAACTCTGGATGCGTTTTAAGGGTCGCTTGACGGTATCTCTCAACTTGGCGGTATTCGCCTCTGGCGAATGCGCCTTGATATTGCTGCGCGGCGGCGTAATCATCCCGCTGGAACGCTCCCATCAGCCCTTGAACGCAATGGATGGCTGCAGTCCGTTCGGGCTCGGTCGCATGACGACCGAGGGGTTTTGACGGCCATGACATGGCGGCGCCGCCGCCGGGCGAGCCCGCAACGCCCTGGCCACCGATACTGCCGCTCCTATTTGCCGTGGCGCTTGCTGGGGATCGCTGCGCCTGTCGGTATTTCAGTGTCGCCCCCCCGCAGATCAGCGCCACGGCAATAAAAACTCCCAGAGCAATGGTTCGCGAGTTCATCACAATCTTTCACTGCGCCTTTCGTATACGCCCGTCTCCTTGACATTTCGTTTCTTGCGTCTTCTTTTCCTGCGCGCTTGGGCATATTTTTACGGCGGCTCTCATAGTTGGAAGCTTACTTGCTCAGGAAATGTTCTTGCTAGGATGGTCTTGATCGGCTTGACATTCGTGGCGAGCGCCCAGTATAATAATCCCATCGCGTCCAGTCATGGGCGATTAGCTTAGTGGTAGAGCGCCTCGTTCACATCGAGGAGGTCGGGGGTTCGAATCCCTCATCGCCCACCAACCAAAATAGGACACCCGCTCGATCGAATTTTACATCCGATCGAGCGGGTGTTTTGCATTGTGAATGCTATGGCTATGGCGTGAGATCATTCCAAATACTCCTGTAACCTTTTTGAGCTTCTTGTTCTCTCTCCTTTTGATGGATCCATTGACCAACGAATATACCCTTGCGCGGAAAGCGCAGGGCGGCGACCTGGAAGCCTTGACGGCGCTTGTCGATGGCGCGCGTCTTAGGTTATTTGGTCAGGCGTATGGCGTTCTGAAGCATTACGATGACGCACAGGACGCCGTCGCCGCCGCTTTGCTGCAAATCTGCATGCATATCGGCGATCTTCAAGATGCTGATCGCGTGAACTCATGGATGCAGAGCATCGTACGCCGTGAGGCGCAGCGCCTTCGCCGCA
Source organism: Capsulimonas sp. (assembly GCA_025963815.1). Classification (GTDB taxonomy): domain Bacteria; phylum Armatimonadota; class Armatimonadia; order Armatimonadales; family Capsulimonadaceae; genus Capsulimonas. The sequence continues at coordinate 1,891 of JAOQAA010000666.1, read as the reverse complement.
GCCCAAAGACCTTTGATCTTCGTGATGAAGATCAAGTCTCGAGTCCGGATGATCTCGCGGCGCTGCTGCTCCGTCTTGATATTGCTCGGGCGCTGCGGAGTCTGCCGGGACGCCAGGCGCAAGCCGTGCGGTTGTTTTACATCGACCGGATGTCCATTCGGGAGATTGCCGATACTCTGGGCGCGACGAGTGAAGGCGCCGTGAAAGTGTGGCTCCATCGTGGACGGCGGCAAATGGCGGCGAATATGAAAGGATATGATCTCATGACGGAAACGATCACAGCATCAGCGCCGCGTACGGACCTCACGACGGGGCAGCCGCGCCGTGCGGCGATCCTTCAGACACATCTTGCCGGGGATCGGCTGGAGGCGATTAAGAGCGCTCTCGAAGCCGCCGGGTTCATACCGGATGTACTGGCGAATGCCGAGCTGGCGGAACTTCGAATCGATCATCTGCCGATATGCGATGTTCTTCGGCGATATGAAGTCCTGGTGATTGATGAAACTCTGAACGGCCGCTCGGGCCTGGAATACGTGGAATACTGTCAGGCTCACCCGGAGACTGCGCCGATTCCCGTGACGCTGCTGCATGCGCAAGAGGAAACGGCCCTGCTGACTGCGGCCTGCTATGCCGTAGGCGTCACTCATCTTCTGCGGAAAGACGATCCTCAGGCAGTTGCCTCGGCGTTCCGCGCTTCCAACGAGGCGTCCTCCGATTATTGGAGCGCCTTTTCCGACGAGGCCCAGCAGATCGTGCTTCAGGCGCAAAAAGAAGCAATTGCTCGAAATGAGAACTTGGTTTCCACGGAATATCTCCTTCTTGGTGTAATACAAGACCGATCATCTGTTGTCGCGCGGTTGCTTACAGAGCAAATGGGCGTCTCACTGGATAAGATGGCCATGGACATTCTGGGCGGGATACGTACGGGAAGAGCCCAATCCGAAGGTCAGTCGCTGATGCTGGCTCCGCGCGCCAGAAATGTGCTGGACAGCGCTCAGGAAGAGGCGAAGCGGGCTGGTCAGCGGATTGCCGGCGCGGAGCATTTGCTGCTTGGGCTGCTCCGCGAGAACGAAGGAGAGGCGGCGCGCGCGTTGACCGCCGCCGGCGTGACGCTTGAGCGGCTGCTTGCGGCCATTGCCATGCCTGAGTGAAGCGGGATATTGATTGATCGGCTCCAATCCGTCATAATGTGCATTCGCCGCGCTTTCGTTCACGATAAAGCCGGCGCAGGAACTATGGATGCAGGAGTATTGAAATGACCGGTGTGGCGTTTGTTTTTTGTCGTGCGGAGGATGCGCCGCTGCCCTTCGGATACGCAGGCCACCTCGGCTGGGGCTTTTTTCTTCCGGACAGCGAAGGTTTTTACTGTGGTTCGACGGAGAATCCTTCGGGAGCTCCCGACGTTCTTCCCGGCGGCGATAACGGCTGGTGGGAAGAGCGCGTCGGCAGTTTGGCCGAGATGCTTGCGGCGATGCAGGCGCGCGATTACGATTCCTATAAATTCGAGGGCGTCTCGGATGCTCACCCAGAGGAAGCGATCGCCATCGCGCAGTCCATGGAGGCGCGCGGCTATTCGGTGGCGGCGGACAGTTCCCTCGACCATACCCGGGAGGTTCTTGAAGCTTACGGCGTCAAGAATTTACCGTCCACGGACGAGTATCCGTTTCCGAACAGCTGGTTCGCCATTTTTGATGGAGAACTTCGCGGGATCGCCGTGGAGCAGGGGGCGTAAGGCTATTCGCGCGACGTTCCCCAGTTCGTCATCAACGACATCAGCTTTGGGGCGGGTGGCAAATCTGTATGGTATATAAAGCCACATAAGTTGCAATTCGCTGTCTTGAGAGTACGATCTGATCGCCGTAATATCGCGAGAGTACAAGGAAAGCCATCG
>JAOQAA010000644.1 GCA_025963815.1 Capsulimonas sp. | reverse complement strand
GCCCTGGACGGCGTCACACTGAAAGCGCTTCAGCCTTCCACCGGAGCGCGCTATGGCGCCGCCTCCAAAATGCTGGCGGATTTGGTGCTCATCCGCGACGCGATCAAGGCCGGAAAGCCTCTCACCTGGTCGCCGTTGGATGATAAAAAGCCCGCGGCGGCCGGTTTCTCCTTTTCGCCGCGACAGGCTGCTGTCGCCCCAGCGGCGAGCGGATTGCTTGAGGAAGCCGCAGAAGAATTGGATGAAGAACGCATGCGTAAGGTGGAACGCGAGCCGGCGAGCGCACTCAGCGTGGCCCTCTGGGTACTTTTTGCCGTCGTCATCCTGGGCGTTCTTGGCCTGGTTTGGTCCGCCAAGAATTTCCTGAATGTGCCCAGCGATGTCAACGTTCCCAGCCTGATCGGCAAGACTGTGGACGACGCTAAGGTTCTGGCGACGCAGCAGAAATTCACGCTCGTGGAGGGCGGCGCCGACTTCAGCACGAAGTGGCCGGAGAACCAAATTTATTCGCAGAGCCCGGTTGCCGGCACGATGATCAAGGAAAACAAGACGGTCACGTTTTACCGCAGCAAGGGACCGCGGCTGCTGACAGTGCCCGACCTGGTCGGTCTGACTCAGGAGCGCGCTGTCCGCGCTCTGCGTGAAGCCAGCCTTCCCGCCGGAACGGTCGCGGAGCAGTTCAGCGAAACGGTGGCGGCGGGCGTCGTCATCAGCCAGACGCCGGAAGCGGGCGGAAACGCCCCGCGTTACACCGCCGTCAACTACATCGTTTCCAAAGGCAAGCAGCCGCCAGATCTCATCGGTAATCTGCAGGCAAATCCCACCGGACCCACCACGGTGGACGTCACATGGAACAAAGCCGCGCGGGCAACGTCCTACACCGTCTCTCGCGTGGATGACGGAACTCTCAAGGTGATTGCCCAGGGGCTGACGGATACGAAGTACACCGATACGGGGCTCAGTCCAGACACCTCCTATTCGTATCTCGTCAATGCGATCAACTCCGTGGGCGAGTCCGGCCAGAGTGAGACAGCGCTGGCGATCACTCCGCCGAAGGTGGAGACGCCACCGGTGATGGGCAATGTCGATGTGGCGCCCGCAGATAGCAACGGCGCCACGGACATTACGCCGCCCGACGCCAATCCCTCGGACACGACGGCAGGCGCCGATCCATCTCCAGCGCGTATGCGGCAGTTTACGCTCGCGTTCCGGATGCCCCGCCGTCCGCGCGGCTCTCGTCATGTCCAGTTTGAAGTACAGGATGCTACGGGGACAACGTTGGTGTATGACGAAACGCATAGCGCCGGCGACCGGATCAGCGCGCCGGTCACCGCCTTTGGCAACAAAATCATTTTTCGGGTTTTTATCGACGGTAAGCTCGTCAAGCAGCAAACATTATGAGTATCAAAATCGCGCCGTCCATTCTTTCCGCGGACTTTGGAGCCTTTGCCGATGATGTCCGTGAGCTTTCCGAAGCGAAGGCCGATTATATCCATATTGATGTGATGGACGGGCATTTCGTCCCGGTGATCACCTTCGGGCCCCAGCTGGTTTCGGCCATTCGCCCGGTGACATCGACCCCGTTCGACGTCCATTTGATGATTGACAGCCCGGAGCATTTCGTCGCTGACTTCGCCAAGGCCGGAAGCAATATGATCACGGTGCATCCCGAAACGACCGCGCATCTGCACCGGCTGATCCATCAGATCAAAGACCTTGGCGCTCGCCCCGGTGTGGCGCTCAACCCGGCCACACCCATCAGCTCCATCGAATGGGTGCTGGGCGACATCGACCGCGTTCTGGTTATGACGGTAAACCCCGGCTTTGGCGGCCAGGCCTTTATTCCAGAAATGCTCCAGAAGATTCGGTCGCTCGCGGAGCGCCGCGCCTCGCTCGGGATGCGATTTGAAATCGGAGTGGACGGCGGCGTGAATGCGGATACCGCGCCGCTGGTGGCGCGGGCCGGGGCCGATGTGATGATCGCGGGGAGCGCCGTTTTCCATCATCCCGAAGGGGTGGGGGCGGCGATGGATGAGCTGCGGCTGAGCGCGGCGGCGGCTCGCGCGTGACGACGCGTATTCTGCTATGCATTGGCCTTGTCGCAGCGGCGAGCTATGGGGTCTACGAGATCCGTTTCTGGCGTACGAGCGAAGGGCGCGAGATGATCACGCCGCGTCAGCGTCGTTTACGTTCGATCGGATTATTTCTTTTACTTGCGGCGATGGGGCTTTGGCTGGGCGGAACTTACTTGGCGATCCCGCACAAGCAGGGGAAAGTGGCGACCCGCACGGAGCGCGCCGCAGCCCTGCGCTATTTAGCGTACTGGACGCTGACGGCCCTGACTGCGCTTCCACTGATTCCTATCGCACTGATGGACGCCCGCGCGAACATCAAGCAAGTGCAGGGCGATGTTCTCGAAATCGCCGAAGAGCGCCGGCGGCTCAAAGAGGAAGCATCTGGTTCGCTTCCACCGGAGGATTGACGTGACGTCTCCTCAGTCTCCGCTTTCTTTTCGTTCTGTTTCCGATCCTCACGAACGTGTCATGGGGCGAGCCCTGAAGCTCGCGTCGCGCGGCCGCCACGCCAGTCCCAACCCGATGGTCGGGTGTGTCCTCCTTTCTCCTGACGGCGCCATTGTCGGCGAAGGCTTTCATCCGCGCGTGGGTGAGCCGCATGCGGAAGTGTGGGCGCTCCGTTCCGCCGCGCCGGGAGCTGCCGCCGGCGCAACCGCCTATGTCACGCTGGAGCCCTGCTCACATTATGGCCGCACACCGCCGTGCGCGCTGGCGTTGATTGAGGCGGGTGTTTCCTCGGTTGTGATCGCCATGCTGGACCCCGATGCGCGTGTCGCCGGGCGCGGCGTTCAAATCCTGCGAGACGCCGGGGTATCCGTCACCGTTGGATTGCTGGAGGAGCAGTCGCGGGCTTTGAATGCAGCCTACCTCAAGCACCGGACGACGGGATTGCCATGGTTTGTGCTCAAGACGGCGGCGAGCTTGGACGGGAAGATCGCGACCCGGAATGGCGATTCCCAGTGGATCACCTCACCCACGGCGCGGCGCGCCGTGCATCGGCAATTGCGCGACCGATGCGACGCCATTCTGACCGGGGCAGGAACCGTAATCGCGGACGATCCGTCGCTGACGACGCGCCTCGGCGCGCGTTCGGGGCGCAATCCGTGGCGGATCATTGTCGACAGCACGGGGCGCATCCCGCTGGATTCGAAAGTCCTTCGGCAGTCCGTCGAAGACGGCCGGACGATCATTGCAACGACTGAACAATGCAGTCTTGAGCGCCGGGAACTATTTGAACGGTCAAACTGTCATATATTATTATGTCCGTCCGATGAGAGGGGCCGCGTCTCTCTGCCAGATCTCGCGGCTTCTCTGGGAACTCGCGGGGACATAATTGGTGTTTTAATAGAGACAGGCGGACAATTGGCCGCTTCGGCTTTGACTGCTGGAATTGTCGACCGCTGGACCGCGTTTATTGCCCCGAAGGTCATCGGAGGGGATGCGGCGCCTGGTCCTATCGGGGGATTGGGAGCGGCGAGTATG
>JAOQAA010000643.1 GCA_025963815.1 Capsulimonas sp. | reverse complement strand
ATCTGCCGGGCTTTTTCGCGCGTCTTGGCGAAGACCGGGAAGAGGATCGCTGCAAGAATCGCAATGATCGCTATCACGACGAGCAACTCAATAAGTGTAAAGCCTGCGTGGGAATTTGAGACCGGCTGCTTCGCCAGTGTGTTTTGGAACCGTCGTTTCATATGCTCATCCTTTGTTAGAGAAACGGCATCGTCTGAGTTGTCGCAGGTCGGAGAACATGACGCGAGGTGCGATTGAGTGGAGGCGATGTTGTATGCTTACTTGCTAATGCAAAATTCATGCCAACGCAAGTAACCACGACAACGCCTGACTTTTGGGGGAATTCTCATTTCGGAGAAGCCTCCGATCCCTGGGGCGATATGCTGGGATCGGAGCGCAATGATTTCTATCACCGATTATTTTTTCGTTTTCAGGCGCAGGACGGTGACGGAATAGGCTGGGAACTCGTGTGTGAACGCGGAGCTAACGCCGTGCAGGGTGGTTGTTTGCACGGCGGCTTTTTCCGGATCGGCGATCGTGTTGACGTCCGTGAGCCGACCGGTCAGCACCTGGGATACGGCGGTTTCTTGGATGGCGTTGACGCCCTGGATGTTCACATCGAGCGATCGTGGGGCGCTTTCCACATTGACGACTTTTAGGATCACGTCTCCGGACTTCAGATCGCGGCTCGCGGTCGTGAAGAAGGTCGGGGGAACGCTTGGCGTGTCGGTCGCCTCGGTGATCAGCTTGTCGTCGAGATAACAGCGGATCTTCATGCCCTGCACTTCGATCCGAATATCATACCAGCGCCCTGTGTCGACTTTTAGCGGAACCGAGCCGCCGAACTCCTCCACGGAACCATCGTGGGCGCGCTGGAGGGTGGAGCGGCTGTTATCCCAGCCCCCGATGTTCCATTGGACGTAGTTCACGCTGTCCAGCGTGTGGAACTTGATCAGGAAGCCTTCCTTGCCACCCATCTTGCGGGCCTTGACGCGATAGGTATAGTCGGTCCAATTGGCGTCGCCAATTAACGAGTCCGTTCCGTTGGCCCTACTGGACTGCGTAAGAACGCCTGCATTCTGCTTCCACTCGCCTGGCCCTGTTGTCCAGGCGCCGCCTCCCGCAGGGAGCAAAGACGCGCCGTTCTGCTCCACTTGGATGTCCTTGAACTCCGCCTGCGTTCCCCATGTGCCGACGCCGACCTTGCCATGAGGGAGCGCGGGCGCGGGGACGTCGGCGAGCGCGACATCGACGGGCAGCACGACATCGCCTTTGTTCGCGCCGAACATCGCCTGTGCGTAGTAAGACGGTGAGCCGAAGCTGGCGTTCGCGTCGTAACCGATCAGGTTTACCGCCCACTGCCGCGCGCCGGCGTTGACATTGACGAACATCGGGGCGTAACAGGACATCACGACGACATCGGAATTGCGCTCCATCCCAATCATCCAGGCGGCGTCGCCGAGACCGGCGGAGAGGCTGGGGGTGGGGCCTTTTTTGTCGGCGTCCACCCAGGGCGTGCTGACATCCTGAGACGCCCACTCGCCCACGAAGATCTTCGGACCGCTTCGGTCGTAGCTGTCGTAATGTCCGCTGTCGCGTTCCATTTCGGCGGCGGTTTTGTAGAAGTGGTCATCGACCAGATCGGGCTTGCGCTGAGTGACGTTCGCCGTGGCGATCAGCAGCAGCTTGGGGTACTTCGCCCGGATCGCGTCGTGGAACTGCGTGTATCGGTCGTCGTAACTGCCCGACCGGTCAAGCCAGTCCTCATTGCCGATCTCGACATAGCGGAGCGGAAACGGTTTGGCGTGACCGTCCGCGATCCGCCGCGCGCCCCAGGTCGTGGATGCATCGCCGATGAGATATTCGATCTCATCGAGCGCATCTTTTACGAATGGCTCCATGGCCGGTCCCGTCGCCACATGTTCGCCCTTCAGCGAATAGCCGGCGTAGATGGCGAGCAGCGGCTCCACTTTCAGATCCTCACACCACTCCAGAAACTCCAGCAGTCCCATCCCGTCGGTCGAACGATATCCCCATGGGCCTTGATGCCCCGGCCGCTGCTCGATCGGCCCGAGTGTTTTCTTCCAGTCAAACCGATCGGCGACGGTATCGCCCTCCAGATAGTTGCCGCCGGGAAGCCGCAAAAACGTGGGAAACATCTCCGCCTGAAGTGTCATCAAGTCGGCGCGATTGCCGTTCGGACGGTTGTGAAATGTGGGCGGGAAGAGCGATACCTGGTTCAGCCATACGGTTCCTGTTCCTTTGGCCGAGAGGACGAACTGATACTGTGACCCCTTGGTCGCCGCCGCGTTCGTCTTGAGCGTGACCGTGTACTTTTTCCAGGACGTAGTGGGAGCGGTCGATGCGGCTTGCGCGGCGATGCGGCTTCCGTCTAGGCTTTCAATCGTCAGTGTCAGCGGACCTTTAAAGTTCCCGTCGGTCTTGGCGTAGAATGATGCCTGGTAAGTCGTGTTCGGGGTGACGGGAATTCCCCAATAGCCGTCGTTCGACGCGCCCAGGCCGCGCCCCGTTCCACCCGCCGTCACATCCATCCGCAGACACGTCGTCAGCGCGGTCCCAGGAATCGCCTGTGTTGCGTCAAGCGCGATCGCCCCCTTCGCGCCTTCGCGCGTGTCGACGGACCAGTGGATAGGGGTGGTGGGATCGTCCTTGAAGACCCGGTTCTGGATCAGCTCGCCGTACAGGCCGCCGTCATACGAGTGATTGATTTCTTCCGTCATCAGTCCGTAAAGCATCGGGCTGATTTTGACCCCTGGCTGATCTGCTTTGATCGTCAGTCGCCCTCCCGCCGCGCCGGCCGCAGTCGCGAGCGTCATTGCCGCCACAGTCAGGGCCGCGAACGATCCGAAGTTCCAAGAATATCGCATCGATAACTTTCTCCTATGGAATAATGCACGATTCTTGCGCCCAATGGGTGCGGCGAGAACCTTTGATTTTGTTCATTGTAACGTTTAGATGCATAGTTGTCAATCAAATTCTTTGCGTTATCCCGTCCTAGTTGGCTAATAAATGCGAAAGTCCGATGTTCGGAGAAAACCCCATATACCCAGGGTGCGCGGTGTCTGAGTTTCCGGCTCCGCCTCTTGCCTCGCGAAGCAAGCGCCGGGTATTCTGGAGAAATCCGGCGCAGAGCGCCATTGTTTGGAGAATACTATGCCGCTCGACCCGCAAGTCGCCGCGCTTCTGGAAAAGATGAACGCCGCCGGCGCCGCGCCCATCGGTGCGATCCCCATGGAGCAGGCCCGAGCTGGAGCTGTTGGCCTGATTTCATGGCAGGGCTTGGCGCCCGAAGTCGCCCAAGTTCAGGAAATGACGATCCCTGGCCCGATGTCCGATCTTCCCGTCCGTGTCTACACGCCGGTCACCTCGTCCGCAGATGGGGCGACGATTGTCTATTTCCATGGCGGCGGCTGGTTCCGCGGTACGCTGGAAGTGTACAATACGCCTTGCCGCCATTTGGCGAATGCGACGGGATGTACGGTCGTGAGCGTGGACTATCGCCTAGCGCCGGAAAATAAGTTTCCGGCGCCTCTGGAAGACGCTTGGGCCGTCACATGCGCCACGGCGGAGCGTCTCGCCGCCATCAGCCCGCAGCGGCGGCTGATTGTCGCCGGCGACAGCTCCGGCGGCAACCTCGCCGCCGTCGTCGCCCGCCGCGCCCGGGACGCCGGCGGCCCTCCGATCGCCGCCCAGCTCCTGATCTACCCCGTCACCAATTACGCCTTTGACACCCCCTCCTACGCCGAGTTCGCCGAAGGCTATTCGCTCACACGCGCCTCCATGGAAACCTGCTGGGGCTATTATCTCAGCGACCCCGCCGAAGGCGCCGATCCCGACGCCTCCCCCCTCCGCGCCGCCGACTTCACCGGCCTTCCCCCCGCCGTCATCCTCACCTGCGAATACGACCCCCTGCGCGACGACGGCGAACAGTACGCCGCCAAACTCCAAGCCGCCGGCGTCCCAGTACATCACGTGCGCCTGCCCGGACTAATCCACGGTGCCCTGCAAATGACGGGGATTGTGGAGGCGTCCAAGAGCATTTTTGAAGAGGCCGGTGTGGGGTTACGAGAAATCTTGATGGAAAATGAATGGAGTGGTGAAAAATGGCGCTGAGTGAAGAAGACCGCGAAAGAATATTGCTTCGTGACGACTTAGGGCCAGTGGATCGCTGGATGATCGAAGAGTGCCACGAGATTCAATATTCCAATCTTTTCATGACTCAATAAGGTTTTGGAAAGATATATCAACAAGCAACCCGTTGGCAACTGGGTGTCGACAGCCTCGGTGGCGACGCATTACGGTGTGCATGCGCTTGCTGAAATTGCGGCCACCGTGGCGCCAGATGCGGAGGCAAGTTACTATCACAAGATCGATTCCGTGAGTCTCTTGATTTTGCTATCAAAATTTTTACGCAACATTCAATACGACCTGGAAATTATTCGTGCGCTGATTAATCCGTCAGCAAAGAACGATATCGATCTTATGTATGTCCGCTTCATAACTATCATCTTGGACCATGACGAAATTTGGAAAGAGGTGAGGCCAGAGGTGCGGGATGCGCTGAAGGCAAGTCTAAAGCTGCCTGAAATCAAGCCGTCAGAAAGCAAGAAAGACTGCCGCAAAGCGCTGAAATCGATCCGTGAGCATTGGATTCAGGAGAACGGGAAGGCTAGGCGTCGGAATGAGAAGCTAAGGCGCAGAGATCAGAAGAACATGGTGGCGTCGGAGTGAGGGCTATATTCCTTTGTGTGACAATGGAAATTCCACGCGATCATAAATCTCCGACATCGGTAATTTGCAGCCGATGCAGTCCAGTGAGACGACTCCGGTAGAATCGCTGACTTCCGTCAAGTTCCAGCTGTCGTCCGATAGGCGAGTGTAAATCTCGACCAATGGTCGCTTTTGTGAGATTAGCAGGTATTGCTTGAGCGTCGAAATACGTCGGTAATAAAGAAACTTTTCGCCTCGGTCATAGGTTTCCGTCGAAGGAGAAAGCACCTCTGCAATGAGTGTGGGGTTGAGGATCGTATCCACATGTGCGTCCACGAACTGTGGTTCGCCGCAGGTGACGACAATATCCGGGTAAGTGTACATAGCGGCGTTTTCGACTTGTACGCGCAAATCAGAAACAGAAGCGCGGCATGGCTTGCCCTTCAGCTGCGCCCGCAACTCTCCGCCAACATTTAAAGTAATATCGGTATGCTGTAAGCTGGCGCCCGACATCGCGAAGATTTCGCCGCTTATGTATTCACTACGAAACTCCGCTTGCCGTTCCATGGTGAGATATTCTTCCGGATTATACAGCCGATGCGCTTGCGTCGCCATGGTTTCAGCCCTCAACTTATTATATCATTGTTGCGGAGGATATCGCGATAGATGATCTACGAATTACTCTTCTCGTTGCGTGTCGAAAACCACACGGTCGTAAAGCTTGTCCATCGGAAGCGTACATCCAATCGCGTCCAAATTCACAATACCTTCCACTGAATGGACTACTGTGAAGAGCCATTTGTCGCTTTCTTGGCGCGTATAGAGTTCGACATTAGGCTGATCTTGAGCAATAAGAACATAATGCTTTATGGAGGCAAGCCCCCGGTAGTAGGCAAATTTTAGGCTGCGATCGTATGCCTCTGTTGAGGGAGAGAGCACTTCCACAATGACAATGGGATTGGTGAGGGTATCGACTGCGGAGTCTGAGAACTGTGGATCGCAGGCAACGCTGACATCTGGGTAGGTGTAGAGGCCGCCTGGGTTAACAAGCACACGCATGTCGCTGCCGAATGGCTCGCAGGGACGGCCTTCCAACTGGTTGCCGAGCAATCGGTAGGCGTTGCCCGAGATACGACTGTGTGCGCGGCTGCCTCCCGACATTGCAAAGATTTCGCCATGAACGTATTCACTGCGAAACTCCGCCTGCCGTTCTATCGAGAGATATTCTTCCGGGGTGTATAGCCGATGCGCTTGCGTCGCCATAGTGTTGGTCCTCAGCTTTATTATATCACTTTTTGTGATTTACAGGGCCGCTTCTAGTCCCGCCAGGGAGAGGCCGCGCAGGCGGGCGATGTCGCGCAGGGGCGGGGCGCCGAAGAGGCGGCTGTATTCGCGGCTGAACTGGGTGGGGCTTTCGTAGCCGACCTGGAAGCTGGCCGTGGAGGCGTCCATCGCCTCACCGAGCATCAGGCGGCGGGCTTCCTGGAGGCGCAGCTGCTATTGGTATTGCAGCGGACTCATGGCGGTGACGGCTTTGAAGTGCTGGTGCAGGTTTGACGAGCCCATATTGGCTTCGCGGGCGAGGGCTTCAATACGGAACGGCTGCGCGTAGTTGCGCTTGAGCCAGGAGATCGCGGTGGCGATGCGCTGGGTGTGGTCGCTGCCAGACGTGATTTGACGCAAATGTGCGCCTTGGTCGCCGGTGAGCAGTCGGTAGAGGATTTCGCGCATGGCGAGCGGCGCGAGTACTCGAATATCCTGGGGTGTATCCAAAAGCCGCAGAAGCCGCAGGATGGCGTCCAGCAGGGGCGTCGCGATGGGGCTGACGCTTAGGCCCCGTCCGGAGTGACGGACACGGGGCGACGGCAGGTCCGACGCCTCCACGATCAGCGCCGCGATCTCGCCGGGATCGATGCTGAGGCTCATGCCAAGATACGGCGTTTCCGGCGTCGCGGAGGTCACCTGCCCAACGATGGGCAGATCGACGGACGCCAGCAGGCACTGCCACGGATTGTAACGGAAGATGTCTTCCCCAAGCATTAGCTGCTTGTCGCCCTGCGCCACCAGGCAGAGCGACGGCTCGTAAATCGCATGGATCGGTTCGGAAGGCGCAGAGGCGCGAAAGAGCCTCAGACCGGAGATCATCGTCGAGTGCGCGCCGTCCTTCCCGGTGTGCCGCTCCATGATTTGCGCCAGCTCCGCCCACCGTTTCTCTTCTGGCGA
>JAOQAA010000587.1 GCA_025963815.1 Capsulimonas sp. | reverse complement strand
GCTTCGGTTTCTGGCCCTTGTCGACCGGCCACACCAGATTGCCGCGCGCGCTGTGTGAACCAATGGATGCCGGGATCAGAGCAAATACATGTGGCTTGGGACTGGCGACCGGGCGGCGCATCGCTTTGGGAACGAGTACGCCTGGGATCGCGTCGTTTTTTTCCTCATGGACTGTCGGGAACTCCGGAGTGCGGACCGGAGTGCTGAAGTTCCAATCACGGTTGGACGCCCCGTGCTGGTTCGAAGGAGTGGACTGACTGGGTGAACCTTGTCCGCCGGCGTTTGGCGCTATGCCGGCCACGCTGGGGTTTGCGCCGGCGCCATGCGCTGTCTTATTGTTACCTCGGGAAGAGGCGGTTTGATGGGACGCGCCATGATCGCCCGACTTTTCCATTCCGGTCCGCCCATCTTGGCTCGTGTGTTGAGCAGAGGGGATGGATGCGACGCGACGCTCGTCGGCGACATGACTGGTTTGTTTGCCGTCGCCGGATTTGCGGAAAGCTTTCTTCCCCCCCGTTCCTTTCGGCGCCTGTTCCGCCGTGTCTTGTTTCCCTTGGCCCTGCGCCGCCGGGCGGATCGGACCGCTGGTGACGCCTTGGCGCGGCCCGGTGGCCTTCGGGACGCCAGCGTCACTCAATCGGGCATGCTGTTCACTGCCTGGCCTATGGGCTGCCTTCGCTTCCTGCTCGGCCTTCTTTTCCTCTGCTTTTATCCGTGCACTGGGCTGGGAATCCGCTGCCGGGTTTTGCGCCATTTGCTTGGGCGCTCGCGTCTGCGGCTCGGTCGATTTTTCTGCCTGCGCCGATTGTACGAGGCGTGCTTCGTGCGCATGATGCTTGAGCGTAGGAAGGGAGGCGTTGGATTTTTCTGAGATCTTTGTTTCTTTGCCTGCGCCTTCATTGTCAGATTGCGGGTTTTCGGGCGGCATGGCTTCCAGCTGAATCAGTCGGGTTTGAAGCGGCGGTGTTGGTTTTAGGGCAGGAGCCTGCACGGCCTTCCAAGTGTCAGAGGCGCCGATCCAGGTGATCACGCCGGCGTTCAGACAGAGCGCTAGCAGGAAAGGTTTGATCAGGCTCTTATCGTTTCCCATGCTTCGCCTCGGGTTCTGGGGCCTCGGAGCCGAGCTTGACAGGCTCCGTCGCCACGACAATCGGCGCGGCGCTTCCGGCGCGGGTGAGGGTTTCGCTGACGATATCCATGACGGAAATCAGAGTTTGCGTCTTTTGAGTTGGCGCGACATTCACCACGACCGCGACGCCCGGATGAGCGGCGATTTCCCGCTGAAGCGCCGCCGGCATATCGGCGGGCGCGAGGGCGTGGGCGTTGAGATAATAACGGCCGTCCGGCGCTACGGTGAGAGTGAGGCGCGTCGTCGTCGTTGCGGCCGCAGTCGCCGAGGCGTTGTCTCGGGGGATATTGAGGCCGAGACCCTGCATCTTAACCATGGACATCGTCGAGAACATAAAGAACACCAGCAGAAAGAAGATCGTATCGATCATCGGAACGATCTCGATCCGCGCCTTGCGCAGCTTTGGCTCCGGGAACTTCATGGGCGCCGCGCCTCCAGATTTCTTGGAAGCGTGGCGATGGTGACACTCGCGGCGTCCGCCTGTTTCGCCAGATCGAATAATCTCAGAAACCGAGAGGCGGGCAGTTCTTTATCGCAATTGATCAGCACGGTCAGGGTTGGGTCTGTCTGTACGCGCCCGCGCAGCGACGTCAGCATTTGCGCCTCCGTGCAGCGGTCTTTGTCCAGAAATAACGCGCCGTCGCGCGCCGCCGTCAGCACCACCTGATGCTTCGGGGCAGGACGCGATGTCTCGCTTTCCGGCAGGGAGATACGCTTTGCGTTGAGGGAAACCATGGACAGGCTGGTGATCATAAAGAAGACCAGTAGAAAAAAGATGGTGTCGATCATCGGCACGATTTCGATGCGCGCCGGTTTGATTTCAGGCGGTGACATCTTCATATTCGGTTTCCTTGGACTGCCGGTTCGCAATCAGCTCGACCGCCTGGGTCGCGCCGCGCTCCATGGCGCGGACCACCGCGCGCGCCTGCTCTCCGAGAGCGTTGTATCCAACGAGGGTCACGATCGCAATCGCAAGTCCCGTCGCCGTCGCGATCAAAGCCTCCCCGACGCCGCCTGTAATCATCGATGGGCCATTGAGGGAACTGGGATCTCCCACCACATGGAACGCCTTGATCATTCCCGTCACCGTCCCCAGCAGTCCCAGCAGCGGGGAAACGGTGATGACCGTATCCAGAATCCCCAGGCGCTGTGTGACTTTCGGTGTTTCTTCCTGCGCTAGCACCTCTAGAGACCGCTCGATCGCCGCGACATCTCGATGCCGCCGTGTGATGGCGTGCGCGAGCACCCGCCCGACGGGGCTGTGATGACTGCGGGCCAGTTCCAGCGCTTCGTCGTCGCGCCCGTCATGCATTTGCTCCATCACGCGCACAATCAGCAGGTCCGCGCCGGCCAGCGCCCGCCGCAGCGCCCCGGCGCGTTCGATTATTACCGTTAAGGACAATATGGCGCATGCCAGCAGCGGCCACATCACCGGACCGCCGCGCAGTAAAAACTGAAGACCGTGAACAAACATGGGATCTCCTCGGAGCTCGCCGATCGAGAGGCAAAGCATACGTGAAAGAATAGTACCATGTCTATGGCGGTTATCTCATGGGGAGGGAGACGGAGATGCATTCCGAAGGGGGAACGCAAGAAAAGGCCCCCTTTCACATGCTAAAGATGAGTGAATGGGGGCCGCGCGATCCGTTCCGAGAAAGATATTTAAGTTGTTCGGAACGACATCACCGAAGACGTAATCGAAGCGCCGGAGCCACGCGATGTGACGGTGTAGTAATAGGTTATCCCGCGCATCAGGCCGCCAATTCCCATCAGGTGAGTCGTCACGGGCGCAGCGAGCGAGAAGCTACTTCTCAGACTACTAGGCGTTAGTCCAACGGAAACGATGGAATCCGATGCAATGTTCGTTTTCCAGGTGATCATGGCCGCCGCGCGCATGACGGTATGAGTGGGAGCGCTGACCAGGGAGATGATGGGAGACGGCGCGACGGGGGCGGCCGCCGCCAGATGGTCGATGAGACTGCCGCCTTTGAACGATCCCCATCCGGTCGCATTGTCGTAGCCGGCGTATGTGGGGAAGTACAGGTTCGTGCTTCCGTCACGGATATCATAGAAGTCTTGCGTGTAGCGGGAGTCCTTGCCGATCTTGTAGATCAGCGGATTGATGAACCCGACCGGCGGCGCTCCGTTGGCGGCGCGCTGCTGGTTGACCAGGGCGGTGAAGGCCGCCCAGAGCGGCGCCGCACAGCTCGTGCCGCCGAAGATGCACCATCCGCCATTGTAATAGACTGAGTAGCCGGTATAAGGATCGGAGTTCAGCGCAACGTCTGGAACGTTACGCGCGATGTTGGATGCGCCGACGCCGGCCTGGTAATCGGGTTTGGCCCAAACTGCGCTGACTCCGCCGCCGCCTGCGCCATTGTTCGCAGAGCCATGGTTCCAAGTCGTTTCTTTCAGATACGTCCCGTTCGCGTTGAGAAAGAGCTGCGTGCCGCCGACGCCCGTCATATAAGGCTGCGAGGCAGGATCGTTGACGCTCAGCGACTGTCCGTTATCATAGGCGCCGGAATCGCCGGAGGCCGCGAAAATCGTCTGCCCCTGCGCCGCCATCTGGCGAAACGCCGTATTCTCCGCGTTTCGAATGACTGGGCTGCAGAATGGCTCCGAGATGCCCCAGGAGGTGCTGACTTGTTTTGCGATGTTGTCGCTGGCGATACGGTTATACGCCGCGATCACTCCCGCCGCCGTGTTCGGGGCCTCGTAGACCATGATCTTACTCGCTCCGGGAGCGAGGGCCATCATCAGTTCGATGTCCAGAGTCACTTCCCCGGAGTTCACGCCCGCTTGGCCGTTAGCGCCGCCGATCAGGACGTTCTGGAGGGGAACATTGGGCAGTTTGTACGCGCTTGCGTACTGGGCAATATCGCGCGGATTGTATCCGTCCAGCTGAAATAGGCCCAGCACCTGCCCCGAGCCGTCGAGCTTCTTGGTCGAGTTCTTGAGGGTCAAGCCAGTGAGGTTATAAGCCTTACGGATATCGTCCGGCGTGAGCGTTCCTCCGGGACCGTGACCGACTTGATAGGGCTGAAGCGCCTGCGCCGTCGCTTTCGGAACCAGATAGCTCTGCGCCGCCCAGTGCGCCGATTCATCCAGGCCCACGACGCCGCTGAGCTGCGTGGCGATAGAGGCGGGCACGCGCGGCTCGGCGCTGGGCGCCCGGAAGGACGAACCGTCCGGCGCGCGGAATGCGCGCATCTGCAGCCCCATCGATTTCTCCACGGCGGCGTTGGACGCTTGTACGGTCACGAGCGTTCGGTTTTCGAATGTCCCTGTAACAGTAAAGCCCTGGGCGCGGGCATATTGGACGACGGCGTTGTAATCCGCCGTCGTGGGCGCATACCGGTCGATGAACTGCTGCTGGGTGAGAAAACGGCCGTATTGAGGATCCTTGGGATCGTAGAGGCGGCGCAGCTGATCCGAGAGCTGAGATTCATTGCGCAGCGGCAAAGAAAGAGCGAGCGCGATGGACTGAGCGGCCGGCGCGCGTCCGACCAGATGGGCCATGGCGGCGGTTTGTGAGAGATGTCCGCGCAGCGGGACTGTCGTTTCCGCCTGCACTGAGGCGGCGCCAAAGCGCGCCGCCAGGGCGAGGAATGCGATCCCCGCGCCGATCGAAGATTTATTCATGGTTCCGAGACCCTTGATACGCTTGGATTTCAAATATCCGCCAGGAATCGCAAGAGCATGTAAATTGCAATAAACCCAATAAGATCACCAGGGTTTTCCTCAAATGTTATGGAAACTGGCGAAGTTGAAATATTGCGATGGACACGCCGCAGGAGATTACCGAGCGGCTGAGCCTTTGATGGGCACGGTATTATTATCGGAAGCAGTAAAAAGGACAGGCAGATGTCAAATCTACGAGGATTGAGTCGGAGTCGTGGCGGGTGAAGATGGAAGGAAAGTGTGAGGACCGAGGTGGGAAGGGTGGTCCCCCCGGCAGGATTCGAACCTGCGGC
>JAOQAA010000580.1 GCA_025963815.1 Capsulimonas sp. | reverse complement strand
GTCGCAATGATCGGCGCGGGCAGCGTCGTGTTCTCGAAAAATTTGACCGGCGATATCCTCGGCTATCCCGAATTCCGTGACGCCACGTTCACCTACATGGACATCGACGCCGAACGGCTGGAAGTGGGCGCGAACCTCTGCCGCAAAGTCGCGAAGACATTAGGGGCCAATCCCACCATCGAAGCCACGCTCGATCTGCGCAAAGCCCTGGAGGGCGCGGACTTCGTCATCAATATGGTCCAGATCGGCGGCTTTAATTCGACGCTGGTGGATTTTGAGATCCCGCGTAAGTATGGCCTGAACTTCACAATTGCCGACACCACCGGCCCCGGCGGCCTATTCCGCGCCCTGCGCACCTTCCCGATGCTCACCGAGCTCGTTCATACGATGGAGGAGCTGTGCCCGGACGCAATCCTGCTGAACTATTCGAACCCGATGTCGATGAACATGCAGACGATCACGCGCACCAGCGGCATCCGCGCGGTTGGTCTGTGCCACAGCGTTCAGGGCACGTTCAATCAGCTGATGGGATACATCGGCGAGGATGCGAAAGAAGTCGCCTTTACGTGCGCCGGCATCAACCATATGGCGTTCTATCTGGAGATGAAGAAGAACGGCGTCGATCTTTACCCGCGCCTTTTCGCGGCGATGGATGATCCCAAGGTTTACAGCTCCAACAAAGTCCGCTTCGAGCTGATGAAGCGTCTGGGCTATTACGTCACTGAGTCCAGTGAGCACAACGCCGAATACAGCCCGTACTTTATTCCGCGCGGCGCAGGCGTTATCGCCCAATATGACGTGCCGCTTGATGAGTACCTGCGCCGCTGTGACGGCATCGTCGACGAATTCGAGCGCATGAAGACATTCAGCGTCTCTGATGATCCGATGGAAGTGCATCGAAGCCAGGAGTACGGCAGCACGATCATCCATTCCGTGGTGACGGGAACGCCGTCCGTGGTCTACGGCAATATGCCGAACAACGGCGCGATCTCGAACCTGCCCAATGACGCCATCGCCGAAGTCCCGACCCTTGTGGACCGGAGCGGCCTGCGCTTCACCACAGTCGGCGCGCTGCCCACACAGCTGCTGGCCTACATGCAGCCGCATGTCGCCCAGCACGAACTGTTCATCCAGGCGGCTCTGCACGGACGGCGTGACCATGTTTATCAGGCGGCGATGTTCGACCCCCTGACGGCGGCGACTTTGACGCTGGACCAGATTGTGGAGATGTGCGACGAACTGATCGCCGCGCACGGCGACTTGCTGCCGAAGCTCGATGCGCCGACCCGCGTTCTCACCAGCGGCAAGAGTTTCGGCCCCGTCGATCCCCGGGATCTGCGCGCCAGCTGGGACGCCGCGCAGAAGGCCGCCGCCGAGGATGCGCTTCGGGACTGGAGCATCGCCGGACCATTTTCGGGAGAGACCGCGGGCGAAATTTCACTGGCGCTTCCGACAGAGCTGGAGGCTTCGCTGGGAGCCGAGGGCGAGATCAATCGCAGCGCGGAGTACACTGCTT
Organism: Capsulimonas sp.; assembly: GCA_025963815.1. GTDB lineage: Bacteria > Armatimonadota > Armatimonadia > Armatimonadales > Capsulimonadaceae > Capsulimonas. The sequence goes on along the minus strand of JAOQAA010000580.1, from coordinate 10,552 downwards.
TGGACGGCCGCAAGATCATGTGGCGCGAAAACGCCGCGATGAAAAAAGGCTCCGTAGACCTTCGAGCAGAGATTGGTCCTTACGAGTTTGTTGCTGCATATGGGTATTCTGAGGTAGAATCGATCCATGCGCGCGAGGCTGTTTTGCACTGCGGCAGCGACGACGGCATTCAAGTTTGGCTCAACGGCCGCGTCATTCACACGAACGACGCCAAGCGCAGCCTGCACCCGAAGGAAGATCAGGTCGCCATTCGCCTGAACGCGGGCGTCAACCGAATTCTCGTCAAAGTCACCAACCACGATGGCGGCTGGGGATATTCCGTGTCGGTTTCGAAACCGAACTTCTAGCCCAATGATTCTGTGAAACCGAGGTTCAGACCCGTAGATCCTTATAGCTCGATAACACAACCGATCGTGATTACGCCAACTCGCACAAAGTCCGTGCGCAGCCGCTCGTCTGCAAGTGTGCACGTTCTGGCGCAGCACTATCAATGGAGCCATGTCGGCGTGTGGGCAAACGGCGCGGCGGCGGCGACCTTTCATATTGGGGAAGGGATCGTCGTCGCCGGCTCGGATCGTCTCTTACCGATCGTACGCCGCGACGGTATCCGCACCCTCACTGCGCCTTCCGCGCTGGGCGGCGTGGCCCTGGCGAGCTATTTTGTCGGTAACGAAGGTTTGTTCAATCCCGTCACGCGCATTACCCTGGGCGACAGCCGCACTGGCGGCTTCGACCTGCACGGCAACGGATGGCGCGGCAGCTGGCTCACCCCGCACGGCGGCCGGGGCCGCGCTCTCACCTTCATGGCCGACGGCGATCCGGCGGACATGTATAAAATCTGTCCCGCCGAAGGCGCTCCGGCGATTCCCTTCGCCGCCATGCTGCTGGTCGCCTATGTGATGATCGAGCACGATCTGAAAAACGGCTGGCGCCTGCGCCACTCGTTCGCCGAATCTGCGGGGCGTTAGTCCCTAATTCCTGTTAATCCCTATTCTCCAAACTGCATCTTCCTCCGAAACTCACGCGGCGATTGGCCGCACTCGCGTTCAAAGACTTCATAGAAGCGGCTCGCCGAGCCAAATCCGGCGTCCAGTGCGATGTCGATGATCTTATCATTAGTCGTCGCCAGCAGTCGCTGGGCATGGGAGAGGCGATGGCGGGTCAAGTACTCCAAGATCGACATTCCAAAGTTCTTCTTGAACAGCGTCATCGCGTACTTGGGGTGCAGTCCTACGAGATCCGCCACCTCGCTGACGCCAATGGTGTCTGTATAACGGGACGCGATCACCGCCGTGATCCGCTCGACCTTTTCCATTTCGCTTGCCGTGGACGCCAGGCCCGTGATACGTTCGGCGTCTCTGCTGAGCGGGGTATGTGTGTGAAGCGACATGGAAAGCCGGCGCATCCTGGCCTCGATTTCCAAATAGCAGGTGGTCTCTCGCGCGGGATTGCTCTCGGCCAGCTCCTCCGCCCAGCGCGGCAGTAATAAGCGGTCGATCGCGGCGTGTGAATCGTCGCCGTCAATCACAAGAGCGCCGTTCAGAACCGCTGTCGTCAACTCTCCCGGCAGCCGCCATTGCAGAAACTTGGCGAGCGGCAGATAAAAGCAGTAAAACGTCGGGTCGCCCTCCACATGGATTACCCGATGCGGGAAGGCCGCCCAGAACACCGCCAGCCGGCCCGTGGGCGCCGTGCGCTGGACTCCCGCGAACAAATACGTCATGCTTCCCTGCGGCAGAAAGTTCAGCTCGATCTGCTGGTGCCGATGGTACTGCGGCATCACTGTGGGCCGTCCGCCGATGACGGTCAGTCCGGAGCCTTTGTCCAATGTCACCCATTCTTCGCTGCGCATGACTGCATGATACCGGACGAAGCGGCGCTGACGCAATGTTGAAGAAACGCCGAATCGCAGGCGCGGTGATTGACAAATCGAATCGGATGGGATAGTATCCCATTAAGAATGGCTTTCGTGAAATCCAATTGAGGTTCTCCATAGATTTAGAAAAACAAAGTGAAAAAGAATTGCTCGTGAAGTCGCTGGTAGAAGGCACGGTCTTCCGTGTGAACAGCGGCAATTACCATGTGCAGACCGAAGAGCATGGGGTGGTTGTCTGCAAGCTGCGGGGCAATCTGAAGAAGGAGCTTGTCTACTCCACTTCCGGTAGCCGGGCAAAGCGTGTGGAAACGGCGAAGAAACGCCGCGACACCGATCCAATCGCGGTCGGCGAGCGTGTGGTGATCGATCCAGACCTCGCCATGATCGAGGAGATCCTGCCGCGCCGCACCGAGCTTGCGCGCGAATCTCCCTCACAGCGCGGCCAGCACACGCTGGTCGCCAATCTCGACCATCTTTTTGTCGCCTGCGCGGCCAAAGAGCCGCAGCCGGACCCCTGGCTGCTCGATCGATTTTTGGTCATGGCGGAATCGGCGGATATTACCGCGAGCATCGTCGTCAACAAGATCGATCTCGTGGATCCCGGCGAGGAAGAATCGCTGCGCCTGCGCATGGCGGTGTACGAGCGGGCGGGATATCGGATCTGGTATGTGAGCGCCAGGCAAAATATCGGCATCGATGATCTGCGCGCGGAGCTGCGCGGCAAGATCTCGGCCTTCGCCGGCCCCAGCGGCGTGGGCAAGAGCCGCATGATCAACGCCCTCTGTCCGGGACTGGACCTTCGCGTGGGCGATATTGGCTACATCACCTACAAAGGCCGCCATACCACGACGAGCGCCGAGTTGATCCCGCTCGAAGAAGGCAAAGCGGGCTGGGTGGCGGATACGCCTGGCTTGCGGCAATTAGACTTTTGGGATGTCGATAAAGAGGACATTCAGTATTGTTTTCCGGAGTTCAAGCCCTACCTCGGCGAGTGTCGCTTTGCGGACTGCCGGCATCTTGATGAACTCGGCTGCGCGATCTGCGCGGCGCGGGAGGAAGGAAAGATCGACGAGCGCCGTTACCGGAGCTTTGCCGAACTGTCGACTGCATGACACCAGAACTTCGCTGGCTAACGCTGGGTGATGACGCCGCCCACTCGGCCCTTATGAACGAAGCGTTCTCGCGCGGACGCCGTCCGGCGGCGCTGGAGTTCACCGGCGCGCTTCCGCTGGATAAGCCCCGCTCTCCCAAGCTTGGCTTCTTCGAAGCGGGCCGCTTGGTTGCGGCCGCCACCTACCACCCGCTGCATCTGCGCTGGGACGGCGGGGCTGAGATCGCTCTCAGCGGCGTCGCGGGCGTCGCCTGCGCCGCCGACTGCCGCGGGCGAGGTTACGTCGCGCGCCTGCTCGCCGAGGGCCTGCGGGACGCCCGCGAGCGCGCCCAGCCGCTCAGCGGCCTGTTTCCCTTTTCCTACGCCTTCTATCGCAAACATGGCTGGGACTGGGTGGGCGAACAGCGCAGCTACACTATCGCCCTCGCCATGATCCCCAGCTACCCCGAAGGCCGCGACACGCGCCGTTATGAGGGCATGGAGGCCGTGGATGTTGTTCGGCCGATCTACGATGCGTATACTCAGCGCTACCGGGGCATGGCCACGCGCACCGATCTCGATCCGAACTACTGGAAAGGCCTCGATCACAGAGACGGTTACACGACGTACACCTACGTTTATCGCAATCCCGCAACAAGCACTGATGAAGGTTATCTCGTCTTTCGATATCCCGCCGAAGGCGATACGGCGACTCTGCATGAGTTCTTCGTGCTGACGCCGTCCGCGTATCGCGGCCTGCTGTCCATGCTCCACTATTACGGCACGCAGCTTGCCAAGGTCTCCTGGAGCGCGCCGCTCGACGACCCACTCAGCCTCTATGTCCAGGGCTACGACCTCCAGACTCGCCTGATCCCGTTGTTCATGGGCCGCATCGTCTCGATTGACCACGCATTGTCCGCCCTCAAACCCACCGTCGACTTCAGCGGCCGCGTGGTGATCGGCGTTACCGACGGGCAGGCCGAGTGGAACAACGGCGTCTTCGTGGTGACGGTCGAAGCCGGGCAAGTCAGCGTCACGCGAACCGAAGCGGCGCCCGAAATCACGCTGGACATCGCCACGCTGTCCCAGGCGTACTGGGGCCAGCCGTCTCTCGATCGTCTTCGCACAGCTGGACGCATGGAAGTTCGGGACGAGAGCGCGTACCAACTGCTTGCGGCGCTGCTGCCGCCCGCGACTTGCTTCTTGAAGGACGGATTTTAGGGATGGCCCTCATCCCCCAGCCCCTTCTCCCAATTCTGGGGGAAGGGGAGCCAGATTTTTTGAGTTTTTTAGATCCTTAAAAACAAAATCCTAATCCGACTCCCCTCTCCTAGAATTGGGAGAGGGGGCTGGGGGTGAGGGCCGTACGGATTTTAAGCAAACATCACACTCATCACGGAGAAATGACACCAATGGCGTATCAGGCAACGGGCAACGATCCCAGCGATCTCGACATCACTCTCACGCGCGGCGACATCACGCTCACCGCGTCCAACCGCGGCGCATCGCTGCGCACGCTGACGCGGCGGCAGGCCGATGGGACGGAGTGGGAGGTCATTTGGGGATACCAGGGCGCGGCGAACAAGCAGGCGGGGCAGGGCGATCTTCTGATCCCGTATCCCGGCCGCGTCAAGAACGGACAGTACACGTTTGACGGTCAGACCTACCAATTGCCCAATGACGGTCATGACGCGCCGCACGCCATTCATGGATTTATGCGCACACTGGTGTGGGACTACGCCGCGCGCGGCGACCACGGCGTCGTGTTCCGGACACGTCTGAACGGTGCGGACTATGCCGACAAAGGGTACCCATTTACGCTGGACGTAGAAGTGGCGTATGAACTGACCGACGACGGCGTGATCTGTGACTTCCGTATCGAGAACGCGGGCGACAAGTCCGCGCCCGTCGCCGCCGGGTTCCACCCGTACTTCAAAGTGGGCGATGGCCTGATCGACACGGACATTCTTCACGTGCCGATGCACTCGATCCTGGAGTTCGAAAACTTGATCCCCACGGGGAACGTGCTGCCCGTCGCCGGCACGCCGTACGACTTCACCACGCCGCGCGCCATCGGCGATGTCGCCATCAACCACTGCTTTATCGATCCGGACCGTGACGGCGCCGACGGCGTTGTGCGCATCTCCCTGCATTCGGCGAAGCGCGGCGTGACGGTATGGATGGACAAGACCTTCTTCTCCGCCGTCCTTTACAGCGGCGACCCGTTGCCCGAAGGCACGCGCCGCCATTCGCTCGCCATCGAGCCGATGACCTGCGGTTCTGACGCCTTCAATCATCCTGAATGGGGACTGGTCGCGCTCGACCCCGGCATGAGCCTTACCGGCAGCTGGGGCGTGACCACGCAGATATTGTAGATTGCTTGCAATCGAAAACGGATAGAGCCGGCGATTAGAAACCGCGCCTGCAAGAGCGCCGAAACCCACCTGCGTGGGTTACAGAATCCATCACGATACTGTCTTATAATAGGCCGAATATTAGACGGTATCGTCAAGGACAATGTAGTCCCCGCAGGGGGACTTCCGTGCTCTTGCAGGCGCGGTTTCTAACCGCCGGCTTCTGGCTCACGTTCTATAAACTCAGTTCGTCCGTAAACAAAAAATGCCCCGGCCTTCGTCAAAGAAGGCTGGGGCGTTTTATTGTATAGGATCGAGTGCTTAGAAGTGCACGCCGACGGACAGGTTGTAAGAATCGGCGCGGACGCCCTTCTGAGAGCCGGCGATGATGTAGGACGCTTCCACGAAGGTCGTGCCGAAATCGACGCCCGCCAGGATTTTACCGCCCAGCGTCCAGCCTGTTCCGGATTCGGATGTGGTGGTGGTGCTGGTCGTTCCGGGCGTGCTCAGCGGGGGCAGGGGTGGGACAAGCGCCGACTGCGTTCCCGTGTTGCTCCCGCCGGGAGTGCTGCTGCCGCCCGGGGTGCTGGTGCCCGGAGTCGTCGTTGTGGTCGTCTTGGTGTGGCGGGCATCCGTGCGGAAGGCGCCGATGCCGAGGCCGACATAGGGACGGGCGCCGTGTGTGGCGACGTCCGTGATATTGTTGCCGAGGGAGATACGCTCGGTGTAGGTGAAGCCCAGCGCATCGGCGTGACCGCCATGGCCGGTCGTGTGGTTGTAGTCCACATCGATCGATGGCGTGCCGTGCAGGGTCGAGAGCAGGCTTTTGCCGGGCAGGACGAAGGACAGTCCCGCGTGCAGACCGCCGTTGCCCACCGCGTCACGGGCGGAGCTGTCGGACAGGTATCCCAGGCCGATCTGAGCGCCGATGTGGGGGATGGTGGGTGCATCGGCGTGAGCGGCGGCGCCGCCGACGACCAGCGCGAGCGGAACCGCGAAGAGCGAAACCGCCGTCCAAGGCGAAATTGCGCGTTGTGTTTTCAACCGAAAGCTCCTTTGAACCGCTTTCATGGCGGTTCGTTTGAATTTTGCTGTAATTGCTGCAGTAGAAAAATAGACCGGCTGCAGGTCCCGGCCGTCTTACTCGTTTCGGCGCAACTGAAGTACATCACGCTTTAACAAAAGGGACAGATGGAAGCGGACCTTGTCCGTGGGACGCTGGGAAACGGCGGCGGCGCGTTCCAGCGCCTCGCCGATCCTCATCCAGTCGCTTCCAATTTGTGAAAGGGTATCGAGCAGAGCGTCGAAGATCCGCGCCTCCGTCAGTGGAAGCGTTTCTTCATACAGCTCTAATTGCGACGTGCGGGAGGCGACTGTGTGTCCATAGGCGCTCAGACGCACGGAATTGAGCTGGTCGTCGATCACCGCTGTCGCATAGTGGGCGAAAATTTTGTCGTATGGTGTCGGCTGGCCAAGACGATCAATGTCTGAGCGCCGGGCGGCGCGCTCACCCTCAGTCTCCAAGGCCGCGCCTTCGGCGAGTTCATCCCAAAGACTGACCCATCGTTCGAGCGCAATGTTCCAAGAAAATTCGCATTCCGCGCGCGCCCGGCCGGCGGCGCCCATCGCCGCCCGTGTTTCCGGCGAGCGGAGCAGCGCCGTCAGCGCTTTGGTCAACTGGGTCGTATCCACCCAAACGCGCTGCGCGACCAGCAAGAATTCGAGGCTCAGGGCGGTCGCCGGCGAAATGGCGTCCATTTGATCCAGGCCAGGCATCCAATAGGTGGGGACCTTGTAGCCGGTCTCGCCGTCAATCACCATGTCGCGCATGCCGTCCCAATCCGAGATGATGCAGGGTAGGCCCGTCGCCATGGCCTCCATGACGGTGTTTCCCAGCGTCTCCTGAATGGTGTCGCCGGGGAAGACGAACACGTCCGAGGCGGCAAAGTAGAGTGACCGAAACGCCGGCGGCACGCGTGGATGGATAATGATCCGCTCGCCCAGTCCCAGGGACTGCCCGAACTCGCGCAGCTTGGCGCCGTATCCAAAGGGATGCTCCTCGCCCGCGATGACCAGAAGATCGTCGTCCGAACTGGCGGCGGCGAAGGCGCGGACCAGCGGCAGCAGATCCGCCTTGCCGTGCGCCGTAACACGTCCAAGAAAAAGAGTGATGCTCTTGGCGAGGGGCAAGCGGAGCATGCGGCGGGCATCGTCTTTTCCTGCTTGGTCATGGGGATGAAACAGGTCGATGTTGATCCCGTGCGGAATTAAATCCAGCCGGCAGGGCGCCGCCGCGCCGCCGTTGAGAAATTCAGAGAACATCCGCTGGAGAGCGCCGCGCGCCGCCACGCTGAGACTGACGGTGCTGTCGAAGGCGACCGGCGGCGCGGACGCGTATCGCGCCAGTGGGTTCCACAGCCGATGGTGACCGAAGCCGTGTGAATCACAAGAAATGGGGGTGGGGGCAATGGCGAAGCGATCGCGCAGGTACCGCTCGCGAGCCATCCACTCCGGGTCCAGGCAGAAAAGAATACGCTCCCGGGCGTCGGCCCAGACGTCGGGAATGGCGTGCGTGGGATAGAAGCTTAAGCGGCCTTGGCCGCGCAGCGACAGTGGGAGGACGCTTTGCGCCACGTTGGAAAGCTGGTCCACACGCACCATGGCGGCGGGCGGCAGAAACACCTCAAGCGCCTCGATGCGCTCATGGACGGCGATTCGCCGCAGCATCTCGACCGTCGCGAGATTGGCGCCATGGAGGGGTAAGTTGGAGAGTTCGGGATCGAAAAGATCCAGCGTCTCCAGTAGCACACTGACGCGATGACGCATGGGTAATCTCTTCATGGAAGATAGTTTTTCAGATCGGGCGAGGACGTCCGAGGATTAGCGTATTGTAACATAACGATACCCCGCCGTCAATTGCCGCGCTTGGCGATTGTCCGGTATACTGGGTTTGCAGTTCATAGTGCAAAATGAATGCCAATTTTAAGATGGCCGAAACCGTTCCGTCACATTGTCTTGATACAATGGGGAGGCGGCCGATTTTGATGAAGGAGAATAAAACCGTGTCGAATACGGATGAGAAGATTGTGATGGTGGACGACGGGACGAAGGAAGTCCCGGAGGACATGTATATTTGCGAGGAGCGGTGGAGCGCGGAGCGTCCGCATACGCTGGTGATCGCCTGTTCCGACGGCCGATTACAGACCAGTATCGACCGTTTTCTGTTCCACCATCTGGGGATTGAGAATTACGACCGACTGTATGCTCCGGGCGGCCCTGGCGCGATGGCAAGCGGAGGTTTCGAGTACATGCGCGCCGACGTCTTCCGCCAGCAGTTCCTCTTCCTGCTGCTCGCGCACGAGACGGAGCAGGTGATCTTCATCGCGCATGGCGCCGCTGACGACAGCACGAAGGCCCCCGTCTGCGCGCACTATCACCGCATCATGCCTCGCGCCACGGCGGCGGAGATCAAGCAGAAACAGCGCGAGGATGTCGCCACGATCATCAAGGACGCCGGCCCGGCTCTACTGCACGTCCAGGTCCGCGCCTACAGGGCCGAGGTGATGGAAGACCTGCGCATTCAATACGTGGATATTGCGCCTTCGTTGGAGTAAGATTCGGCCCTCATCCCCAGCCCCTTCTCCCAATTCTGGGAGAAGGGGAGCCAGAGTTTTTGTTTTGTTAAGAACAAAGATCCTAACTTTAAAATCTCACTCTTACTCCGACTCCCCCTCTCCCAGAATTGGGAGAGGGGGCTGGGGGGTGAGGGCCAGATTGGGGCCGCCTAAACCCCGCTCTCCTGCGGTTTTCGGTCACGTTTGCGCTGGGAGGGGCGGCGCCGCCAATCGGGGGGGAGGAGCTGTTCGAGGGTGTCGTCGATGGTGATGATGCCTTGCAGGACGTTGTCTTCGTCCACGACGGGGAGGGCGAGCATCTTGTAGCGTTCGAACGTGTGCGCGACTTCCTCATGGTTGGCGTCTACACGGACGCTGCGGACTTTGACGATCATGAAGTCGGCGACGATGGCGTCGGCGCGCGCGACGATCAAATCGCGCAATGAGATCACGCCGACCAAGTGTTCTTCGTGATCGATCACATAGACATAGTAGATAGTCTCGGCCTCGGGTTCGAGGGCGCGCAGGGTGTCGATGGTCTGCTGCGCCGTGAAGTCCGCTTTGATCGCCACATACTCGTTCGTCATCATACCGCCGGCGGTCTCGTCGCGGTACTCCAGCAGCTCCTCGACTTCCTCGCGATCCTCGGCGGTCATGCGGCCCAGCAGCTCATTGCGGTGCGCCCGGTCCATGTCCCCCAGAACATCCGCAGCTTCATCGGCGGGCATCTCTTCCAGAATGTCGGCGGCGCGCTCCTCGTCCAGGTTGCGCAGGGCGTCTACCTGCACGGCGTCGTCCATCTCGGAGAGCGCGATGGCGGCGGTTTCAAGGTCCAGGGTTTCCAGGACTTCCTTGCGGTGCGCGGGGTCAAGCTGGTTGAGGATGTCGCCGATATCGGCCGGGTGGAGCTTGGAAAGCTTTTCGTGCGAGACTTTGAGTTTGAGGGGTTCGCCCGCGTTATGTGTGGGCAGCGATTCCACATCGTTCCAGGAAATAAAGTGCTCGTCGGCGGCCGGCAGATGCAGCAGCTTGCCCAGCCCGCTCACGGCCGCCTCCAGGCCCAAACGTCTCAATACGCCTCGGACCCCGGGATCGACCCCGAGAAGCGCCAGGCGGCCGTTCTTGAGGCGTTCCAGGCGTATGTCGTTCACACGCACGACCCGGTAATCGTGGACATCGACGATCTGCTTGTCCAGCACGTCGCGCACCAGCGAGAAATCGTGTTCGCCGATCATGTACGGCCGGATCTGAGGAATGGGGTGGGTGAGGCGAAACTCACGGCTATTGGAGACGGCTTCGATCATATCTGCGGGCACGAACATCGCGCCGTCTTCGGTCCGCACCTGGATCGCGGAGATAATCGGCAGCGGCTCGCTGGGGCTAACGACCACTTCAGCGATCTTGCCGAACCGCTCGCCGTTCTGGTCGAGCACGATCTTGCCAAGGATTTGCGTGAGGTATTCCATCTGGTGTGAGAATTATACCAATGGGTGGAGGAGATGTCAAATTGACCCACCCCGTCGCTTCGCGCCGCCCCTCCCTCCAGGCCGGGAAGGGAGATTAAGAGATTCTCGGACGAAAGCCGCCTGCATTATTCTCCGAACTCCCTTCCCGTCGC
>JAOQAA010000578.1 GCA_025963815.1 Capsulimonas sp. | reverse complement strand
GGACGCTTCATTATGTTAGAATCGGGGAGACGAGCTGTGGGGATTGACTTCGAAAAATGGCGACCAGATTAATCGATATTGCGGAAAAGGCGGGGGTGTCGCTCACCACGGCCTCCCATGTCATGCGCGGCTACACAAAGTCGAAGATCAAGCTGGAGACCACGGACCATGATCTGAAGGTCGCCGACGAGCATGGATACCGGCCGAACGCCATTGCCCGCTCGCTCAAGATCCAGCGTATCAACACCATCGGCCTTTATACGGGCTATGGATATCATAGTCTGCGCGACCCATTTCTCGCCGAAGTCTATACGGGCATCCAGCGCGTCTGCTCGGATCTGCATTACGATTTCCTTGTCCATGTCGATATCGAGGGCAAGGAACCCAGTGAGATCCGGCTGCGTCTCAACGACGGTAAAGTGGCCGGGCTGATCGTCCACGCCCAAAGCGGCGACGCCGTCGTCGCAGAGCTTGCTCGCATTCGCATGCCCGCCGTGGCGATCGCGGATCGGCAGTCCGTGCTTCCGTCGGTGATTGCGGACGACGCCGACGGCATGCGCCAGCTCGCCGATTACCTGTGGAGCCGGGGACATCGCCATATCGCCTATCTCACCTCGCATCTGAAATTGGCGTCCATCGAGGCGCGGTCCGAGACTATCACGCAGTTGATGGCCGAACGGGGAGGGCGCTGCACGGTCCTGCCTTTTCCCCAGCTACATCCGGCGGAGTTTCTCGCGCAACTAATGGAGTCCGAGGACCGCCCTACGGCGCTTTGCTGCTGGAATGACTACTACGCCTACCAGATGGTGCGCGTCGGGATGGACCTCGGCCTGAGAATCCCGGAAGAGATCGCCGTCGTCGGCTTCGATGGTCTGCTGGACACGCTGCTGCCGGCCCGCAAACTGGTTACCGTCGGCGTCCCGTGGGAAGACATGGCCGCCGAAGCGTCGAAGATGCTGCTTCGCCTTTTGGACGGCGAAACTCTCCCACTGGTCACCACATTCCCCGTCACCCTCATTGCCGGCGACACCGCCTGAAGAGACGTTTGCCGCTCCTGCACGGTATTACCACCTGTTTATATAAAATTCTTATCGGCCTTTGTTATAACTTTCCCACCCGCCTGTATAATAAGGCAGACATCAATAGCTGGCTGCCTTTATTTTACGTGACTCTCATTGAACAAGGTGGTTAGCGCGCTCAATCTATTTGAGATTTTTTCGTATAGAAAGCCTGCATTGAAATTACGCAATCTTTATTTGACGGGACTGACGGCGCTCTGTATCGGCTCCATCTCGGCGGCGAACGCGGAGATTGTGATCTCTGTCGAAGCTCCGGGCGTTACCTCCACAACGGTCGGCGGCACGATCACCGAAACATTCAATGGATATGACGCATACAGCAAAGATCCTCTGGTCAGTCCTATCGGTACGTATACGTCCGGCGGCGTCGTCAATCCGTACGACCAGTACGGCGGCGCCGGTGAGACAGGAAAGTATCTGGCGGTCGGCGCGCAAAGCGGTGGATTGGATGTCACCCTGACGCTGGCCCACCGAGACGCTTATTTTGGAATGTGGTTCTGCGCCGGAGATAACCAGAACGAACTGTCCTTCTACGACGGCGGCACGCTGCTGGGCACGATGAACACCGCCGTGGTTCTGGCCAAGATCAACGAGAACCACGCGTATTTCGGCAAGCCGGTCACCGGCCAGGACAGCGGCGAGCCCTTTGCTTACCTGAACTTCTTCGGATTGAGTGGAACGAAGTTCGACAAGATCGTCATTCACAATGACTCGTTCGGCACCGGTTTTGAGTCGGACAACCACAGCGTCCGCGCTTACCAAGCGACACTGACGGGGACCGAAATCCCGAACGGTTTCAATAACGTTGCGCCTGGCGCCGTTCCTGAACCGGCGGCCCCGGTGACGTTCGCTTTCGGCGCTCTGGCGCTGGGCGCATTGATGCTGCGCAATCGCCGCCGTGTTGGCGTCTAGCCAAAAAACACAAAACGGGGCGTCCACCGGTCCATACCGGGGCGCCCCGTTTTTTTGCGTCGGACGCCGCTCCGCTATCCGCCGCTCTCGCCGGCGGCGTTGACCTGATCTTCCACTGCGGGATCGTCACGGCGCGGGGACGGGAGCAGGCGCGCCCGCTGGTATTCGGGGTCCTTCGCGTCCTTTGCCTTCTCCGGGTCGAAGATTCGGGAGTCCACGGCGACATGCGTATAAGGCGTGAAGTCCGGCTTCGGCGTAAAGCAGTCCGAAAAGTCGCTGGCGAGCGCATCGAACATATTCAGCGGCGGCAGTCCCAGAATTTCGTAAAGCGTGCGATGCATGCTGAGGATCGTCGTATGCCGATGCGAGACGTATGCGCGCCGGGCCCAGGGGCTGATAATCAGCTGGACGCTCCGCTGGGCGTCGATGTGGTCCGGCTCGCCGCCCGAATCGTCCTCGGTCACGAAGATCGCCATATGTTTCCAGTAGGGCGTGTGTGAGAGGTACTCGACGATTCGGCCAAGCGCCAGATCGTTGTCGGCCATCCAGGAGGCGACATATGGGTAGCCTTTTTTCGCGTTTGGCCCCGTTCCATGATCGTTGCAGAGTGTGATGTTCACGAAGCGCGGCATGGGCTTACCGGGCCGCAGATAGAGATTATCGAACTCCCGCTCGAACCAGGTCGCCCGATACTGATCGGGGATGTTCATGTTGAAGATCGGGAAATCACGCGACGTATTGTCGAAAAGCGCCTTCGACATCGGAATATTCACGACTTCGCGCGCTCCGGTCGGCTCCTCGTCCTCATCCTCGCCGACGCCGGCGAACTCGAATCCCTCGCCATAATTGCGAAACGTCTTTCCGCCGCGCGCCAAATTCTCCCACATGGAGCCTGCCTCGGGGTAATCTTCCGGCGACAGGGAGCCGTTGGAGCCGAACGACGCGCGGCGTCCCGGCGCCGTGCTGCCCGCGCGGAAGTCCCAGCCCAGCGTATAGGTCATCTGGCAGAAGTTGTTCGGCTGCACGCCCACCAGCCATCTGTGCCCGACCCCGGATGCCTCCGGCTGCATATAAAAGTTATCGCTGACCGTAAATTGCCGCGCCAGCGCATTGTGGTTCGTCATGACGGCGGCGTCGGTCAATGTCGGCTGGCCTGCGGCTTTGATCGTCTGATGGTTTCCCCAGCGCAGCAGGCTTGGATCGGATTCCGCGCCGGGAATACGATCGAAGATGGCGTCGTAAGTATGGTTTTCTTTGGTGATGAAAACGACGTACTTGATTTGCTCGGATTCTTTGCCGGGCGTT
>JAOQAA010000019.1 GCA_025963815.1 Capsulimonas sp. | reverse complement strand
ACTGGACCGTACGCAGAAGCGAGTCCAGGCGATTGACGTCCATCATCTCTCGGCCGACAAAAAACCACAGGATCGGAACGATATAAAATACAGCCCCGAAAATCCCGACACCGATACCGCCCTGAATGGGGTTGAAGATCTCCAGCACCATCAAGATCAGCAACGCCAAAAGATGCTTGGTGTATTTGCTGAGGCTTTTCCCCCGCGTATTCCATAGCGCCACGCCGCCATACACCAGCGCCACGCCTGGCGCGACCGCCAGCAGCGGGTCCGTATCCACCCAGTCCACATAAGGCGTCATGGCTCGCCGCAGCCATCCCATGCCGACCAGATAAATGAGCGTCGCGTTTATTCCCACGGACGGTGACATTCGAACAAGGACAATCAGCAGAAGCATCAGGACGGCGGCAAGCACGCCGCGCCCTGCGAGCGGGGCGCCCATGAACGCCGGCGCCATGGCGCCCAGCCCCACGACTGAGGCGCCGCCGATGAGAAGAATATTGCGGAGCCGGCCCGCGCCGGGGTTCCCTTGATGGATTGGGATGACATTTGCCATAATGTATTACCTAGTTCGCACGCCCGCGGCGCAGCCATTCGCTCCAGCCCGCACGGCGTCCCTGCTGGACCGCCGCCCACTTTCGAGGCGCAAGGCCCTTTTGCGCCGGCAACAGCCGCAGCACTTGAACGAGCCCCGGAAGCACCCGTGTTCCGACGAAAAAGGCCCAGACAAGATAGGCGATGCGGCGCGGCGGCGAAAGATAGTTCAGCATCGACAGCGTTTCATTGTGCGCCGCGTTCGACACCGCAGCGGGATTAAACGCCTGACGCTGGTCTTCATCGAATCGCACACTCGGATAGTGATCCACCGCGACTTCGGGATCATAAACGAGTTTCCATTCGGTCTTCGCCATCGACAAACTGAAGGCGAGGTCGTTGTTGACCTGCGCGCCCGCGCCGCGCAGGCGAGTATCAAAGCGCTGAGAGCCGATCGCCGCGCGCCGATAGCTCATATTGGCGCCCTTGAGGATTTCCACAAACCTCGGCCCGCCTACCCCCAAATGGTGGTTGCCGGTCGTCCGGCCAAACCAGCTGACCTTGCCCACGATCTCGCGCGAACCATCCAGGATAGCGCCGTGTTCGTGGACCCAGTCTCGTCCCCCCACCCCGCCGACCTTGGAATCGCTGGAAAAATGCGTAACAATGCGCTCAAGCCAGTCGAGGCGCGGCGCCGTATCGTCGTCAGTGATCGCAATCAGGTCGGTGTCCGCTGCGTCCAGCCCGGCGTTCAGCGCGGCGACCTGTCCTGTCACTTCCACGAACACCGTCCGGACTTTTGGCAGCGCCGCCGCCTCGTCCCGCAGCAGCGCCTGAGTGTCCTCGTCCTCGGGGCGCAAGACCACCAGGATCTCATCTGGTGGATACGACTGCACCTGAAGGGCCAAAAGGCAGCGTTTCAAGTCCGCCGGACGCCGAAACGTCGGAACAAGCACTGTCGCGCTAAGCGCCTTAGTCAAGGCGCCATCTTTTACATTTTCAGATTGCTGCGAAAGCAACGTAGGCGCGCCTCCCCTTGATAGTATCCGTACGCCATGCGAACGGATTCCCATGCGCGCCGAACGTTGTCCGGGCGACAGGTCTTGGCGGCGCTCAGCGTCAAATGGGCGGGCGCCAGCAGCGCGAACACGGCAGACTTCCCAGGCTTCTTTTGCAGCCAGCGATAGCGCTTATAGGTCGAGTAAAGCCGAGACGCCTCGACAAAACGCGAATACTCTGAGCGGTTCACGCTGGAGGGAAAATGGTCGTTGAACAGATCGGACTTGAGTTGAATGCGATAGCCGCAAGATTCGGCCTGTCCGGCGATATCTGCTTCTTCATAGCCGTAGCGCAGCGCTTCGTCGAACCGCACTTCGGAAGGCGCGCCTGTCAAAGTAATTTGGACGCTGAAGAGCGCGCGCGGAAAAATCGTCGCGTTGATCACGATGGCGTGGCAATCGTCGGCGTTACGCGCCAGAAGCCGCTGGTGCCCCCAGAACGACACGTTACCGGGACTGACCTCTTCGCCATTCTTGCGCTCGCGTCCGGTGATGATCCACTTCGGGCCGGCGGCGGCAAGCGCTTCGGAAGCAACCGAGAGAAAATCGGGCGTAAACGCCGCGTCATCGTCGATAAAGCTCACGGCTTCGATCTCGGGCAGAAGATTGTCCAGGCAGCAGTTGCGGTTCGCCGCCAGGCCGCGCTTTGGTCCACGGACATACGTCACATCCGAAAACTCCGCGCAAACGCTCTTGATCGCAGCGGCCTGCTCCTCGTCACTGTCATCGGAGACGATGATTTGATGCGGCGCTAGGCGCGACGCGGCGGCGGACGCCAGCGCCTTGCGCAGATCCTCGGGACGGTTACGAGTGCAGATACAGACGGCGACATTCATAAAGAAGCGGTTTCCGATGAGACGGCGCTCTTGCGCCGCTTGAAATTCACAATCGCGTTTCGGGCGTAAACGATATCGGCGCCGGTAGGACGCATTGAGGCGATACTTGCGCCGCCGAACTCACGCATGAAAAAGTATATCAAAACCAGCATATTAACAAAATATCCGCAGGTTGAGGCGACACTCGCGCCGACAATTCCCAAACGCGGCAGCAGCGCCAGCAGCAGGGTCAGCATCACGGTGACGGAAACGCCCTCCGCGATCGAAGTCAGCCCGGGCTTGCCGGCTCCGCGCAGCGATGCGCTGAGGATCGCGCAGACACCCATCGCCACAATCCCAGGCAGCAGCCAGTGGATCGCCGGGATCGCGCCCATAAAGCTGGCGCCGTTGATCAGCGGCACAATGATCGGCGCCGCGAAAAATAGAAAGAGGCCGCCGAGCGCTCCAATGATCAGCGTCCAGCGCACGCTCATCGCGGCGTGCTCCGCCTGTTTGACGGGGTCTTTCTCCGCCGCAACCTTCGGAAAGAGGACCAGGGAAATCGCGGAAGCCGTCTGATTGAGCAGCTCCGAATAAGTCACCGCACAAACATACAGCCCCAGAGAATGCGTCGTGATCATCACGGACGTCGACATCAGAAGCTGATCCAGGCGGCCGTTCGCCGCGTTTGCCAGTGTCCCAAGATGGACCTTACTCGAATAGATCAGAGAATCTTTGGCAAGCGCCCAATCAGGTTTCAAGCGGCCATATCCGGCGCGGACCAACATGACAATCGCATAGCCCAGCGCCACATACGATCCCGTCCATGTCGCCAGAATCGCGGTCCGAACCGTCAGGAGATGAAACGCCCAGAGCAAAAGCAGGCTGACGGAGACCACAAGCTGCGGAGTGATCCGAAAGAGGTTGAACTTGCCGAACTTGGCGTCGCTGTAGAGAAGCCAGCCGTAATAGTCGGACAGCATCGAGATCGGCAGAGCCCACAGGCTGAACAGAAACAGAAATCGATTTTCATCCGTGAGATGAACGTAATGCGGCAGGATCGCCGACGCCGCCAATCCGCAGGGAATGCCGATGAAAAGCGCCAGCCAGAGGGAATTTGCGAACAGTGCGGGCCGGCGTTCGGGGTCGGCGGCGCCTTTGTAGGCGTTCGCCTGCCCGAAGCTCAGCCCAACTGCCCAGGAAAGCAGCAGCGCCCACATCGTGACGGTCTGCATTTCGCCCCGTCCCCCCGGACCGACGGTCCGGTTAAGGATCGCCCCGATCAGGATCTGGATGACTGTCATCCCCACGCTAGTGAATAGGTTCAGCGCGGTGTTGCGTATCGAGCGCATGGTTCTCCATTGGATGCGGCGCGGACGCACCGGTGGCTATCAGCGACGCATCAGCAGGCTGACGCCCGGAATGAGCATCAGGAACTCACGCATTCCCGGTCCAGGCTGTCCTT
>JAOQAA010000573.1 GCA_025963815.1 Capsulimonas sp. | reverse complement strand
CTGATGGAGCTCGGGACTGATCGTGATAAGGTGTCCGGCTCCAGAGAATGGGAGACCTACGCGTGCGCGGGCTCCTAATTCGAGTGCTTGGCCTGCTTCGAGATTGCGTATGGCGGCAGGCATTCGTGTTATCGCCTGAACAGCCCATTGAGCAATCCCCAAGCGATTTTCCTCAACCATACTCCACAAAATGCTATTGAGACGGTTTGCGATTTCCGTATCAGGGCAGTTTTGCAGCGCTAGCCAGCCAATCTCTTCCTCCTCAACCATTAGAGCTGGACCATTTTGATGAGTTCTGCGAATGACTGCCATGCTCTGCTGCATTAGATCGTAGTGAGCGGGCCACTCGCTGCGGAAGAGCTCAATCCCTTCTGGATAAAATTTGAGCGCGCGTACATTATGTGCTTCAACAAGATCGCTCAGCCAAACACGTGATTCGAGAGAAGCGTCTGAAGCTGGAAGCAGGGCAAGGCGCATGGCGCGCAATAATTCGGGTTCGACGCGTACGGCAAGCGAGAGGGCGCGCGAAAGTTGATACGCATCGGGTGACGATTCTGCGAACGCTTCCATTCGAGTTTTGGCAATCTCAGGAGTCATGATTTTGTCCGGTTCAGGCGGCACCGCGAATACTGCGTACGATCCCAGCCGTTGTCTTGGTATCCCAAGGGATCACGGTAATTTTTTTTCGCATCCAATTCGGGATACGCTGCGGTGATACTGGCGCATAGGCAATGACGCGACAGCCATGCCTCGCCGCTCGATCTGCGAACTCTCCCCATTCCGAAGGAGCTGCGCCGTCGGTTGAATTCATCCCCGAAAGGAGCCCCAAATCGCTCAGCAGCAAGATCGCGCAGCCTGGCGCGGGCCATCGGAATTCTGTCATTTCCCCGAACGGTCCCAGATTGCGATCGGGAAGATATCGAAACGGGATTTGTTCCGTACGATCTGCTCCGACAATTCTGGCGATGGACAAGCAAAGTTGATCCTGATCGCGGGCAAAAGGCTCCATCACTTCCCCATGATCCACGAGAATTTGCACGCCATGGCGCAGAGTCGGTGTGCGTCGGCGCGGTAGTGAAGTGATTGGCTCTCCACAAGCCAATTTCGGCGTCAAGGCCTCGACATCAATCGGCCCATCCTTCGACAGCTTACTCAGGGAGAGAACCAAAATTCCCGTCAGCCAGTTCCGTGAAAACAGTGGGTCCAGCGGCGGCCGCCGTCTCGCCTCTTCTGGATCAATCGGGGCTATTGGCTCAGCCGTGATAGGAGGGTCTGTAATATGTGCAGCTTCCATTGTCGTCACAGACAATGGAATAATGGATATATCGTCAGTTATAGATGGCGGATGCAATCCTATGGGAGGATCAACAAAATCTGGCTTAGAGGGCGGCTTTTTGAAATCTACCTTGCCTGTCGGTCCGTCGGAAGACCGTACTGATGCGCTTTGGGGCGTGAACCCAAGTTGGCGAGCGATAACATTCGCCTCTGGCTGGTCGCCAGGAGACAATGCTCCTAGCGCGCGAACGAGATCACCTAGGCATATCTTCGAAGACATTGGCGTCATCAATTGTTCCCAGGAGTGATATTGTGGGTCAAGACGATCTTTTGCACCTGAGTCCAAGCAGGATGATTCGAGGTTGGCTCAGTGATCCCAAGATTGGTGCATGCGTTGATTGCATCGATATATTCGGCCGCGCTAATATTGGGAGAACTGGATGAAGACGTTGGATTGTCTTTAGGGAGCAGGAGATCGGCGATTGCGACATGTAAGGCGTTATTCGTCGTTCCAAAGCGTGCTGATGCTATTTGGATAAGCTGCTCACGGGTTGCCGAGGGTAAATTTAGCGTGACGCAACGCCGAAGGAACGGCTTGGAGAGTTCACGTTCCTCATTCGTCGTAATGACAATGAGAGGCGGTGTCTTCGCCCTGACTGTGTGACAAAGTTCTGGAATATTGAACTGAAGTGATCCCAAGGGTACAAGCAGGCCGTTGGGCATATCTGGATCGGCTTTGTCGATTTCATCAATCAGTATGACGCTATTGAAGGTTGCTAAATCTTGCAGTGCGGGATCTTGCGGCATTCCGTTGCTGCGTAAGTTGCCGCCGCGTCTTCCGGCGTCTTCAGAATCAAACGCCCACCAAAGAACACCCGGCTGGATGTACTCCGCCACATCCGATTTGAGCACTCCTGCCTGAGCATCCGCAAGGCGTCGAATAGGATCCAATGTCCACAGTAAATCGTTTGCCTGTGACCTGGAAGTCACCACTACTTCATAATACTTGCTGCCGAGAGTCTGAGCAATCGCTCGCGCCAGCGACGACTTGCCAGCGCCCGAAGGACCTGTGATCAGCAGTGGTCGTTTTGTTGCGAGGGCGACATTTACTGCGAGAACGATCTCCTCGCTAAAGACATAATCCATCCCATCCCTGCGGTCTCCGGGAGGCGTCGACGTTTTGCCTATAGGCTCGAGAGGATTTAGGGGAGGATTGAATATACGTATATAGTTCAACCGATCGTTTGCTGGCACGCTGTTGTTCATGAATCTATTCCTGATACCTGATACGCGAGAGAACGATTGAATATGGCTACTTCCTCTTCATCGGCGCTGAGGCGTGGAGTGATTAAACGCAAGTCTGCATTATTCAATGAGATTATTTCCTCTTCATTGCCGGTAATGATGTAAGTGACATCAAATAGCGCCGATAAGTTTTCGTATAACCGGAATGCATTAAATGGGATGCGTATAAACACATGTCTATCAGAAGATAGGAACTTTAAAAATTTCTTGATTGTTTGTTCTTGTTCGCCTGGATTGAGGTTGTTTAGAGGTAATGATAATTTGCGCGCAATGGTATCATTTACTTCCTGTATATAGTCCATTCCTGTTTCAAAGTTAATGCCAGTGAGGTCGGCAATAGGCCAGGGGCTGGTCCTACAGAAAGCACGTTGAATATAGGCCTTTACAGTTTCGGGACTACGTGTATTGATTGCCGTAACGCGAGACTGTCCTTGCATTTGACATATCGAGACAAGTTCAGCGGCGGCGGCGGGTTCGACCCAAAAATACCAAAGAGCGTCAATAATCTCTCTTGCATGAATCCGTGGAGTGATGAAATCTGCGATTTTCTCCATGGTTTCTGATAATTCACGAAGGGACATCTCCATCATGATACGCGCCAGTTGATTTTCGTATGGCCATATCTGATGTGGGGGGTGCTCAGTACTCCATCCCTCTAATTCTTCTTCTACGATATTATGTGGGATTGATTTGAGACGCTGGGCTAAGTAAGTCTCAAGACGATAAAATGGCCCTTTTTGAACGAACTGAGTATTGCTGAGTAGGTCTAGAATATCTTGAACGATTCGTTCTGGGGTCAGATTTCTATCTCTATTCAAGCTTTGAATCTTAGATAGTTCTCGAAACGGTAGCGAGGCTAATTCCAAATCAGATTGCTTCAGAGAAGGGAGCAGATAGATAAAAATTGGGAATCCGGGCATCAAGGAATGACGCCATTTGAGAATTGTGGCTTCGAGGAGCACCCACTCAGATTTAAGGGCTTCAGGAGATAAGATGATTACTGCGGCGTCACACCGTCCAAGCCATGCCGTTAAGCGGTTTTCCCACGAATCTGTTGGAATAATATGTGCGTCAAAAAGTACCTGATAATTTGCATCTTTCAATGCTGGAATCAGAACGTCACATAATTCTTTGGTTTCCTGGTTCTTTTTTGAGCTATGACTGATAAAGACAGATCGTGACATAATTGGCAATCGAAGGAGAGACGACACCATTTGAGCGCGCCTCTGAAGCAAATCGCTATGTAGAAGTTATGCACTGTATTCTACTTGTGTCGCTCACTCTCCTCCATTGCAATTATTGATAAGCGGTAATTTGTTTTTAGAAGATGCTCACTTCCTAGGCCTTCCGCACTAATTTGACCGCCGTGCCGTAGGCCAGAACTTCCGTAACGGATGTCGTGAATTCGGTCGCGTCGTAGCGCGTGCCAATGACGGCGTCGGCGCCGATCTGCTGGGCGTGCAGCACCATGCGGTCGAAGGCGTCCTGCCGCGCCCGCTCGCAGACCTGCGCATAGGCTTCAATGTTGCCGCCGAAGATCTGATTGATGCCGCCCAAAAATCCCTGCGCGATGTTTGGCGAGCGCACCACGATCCCTCGCACCACGCCCAGATACTGACCGATCGCATGTCCTTCGACTTCATTTCCCGTTGTCACCAGCATTTGCACGTCCTCCTCATTTCTCTCGCAATTTCTCTGCTATCGAATATGACACATCTCGTCGGATTTAGTTGCATCGTCAAGCCGGCGAGCGCACAGTTATTCCTATGAATATTATTGAAAAATGTGAAACACCGTCCCATTCTTTACGTCCTAAGAGATATCAACTGCGAAATATGGCTCGAAAGAGAAAGGATATCCCAATGTACGCGACACCGATGTCTTACGAAGAATTTTCCGGCGGCGGCTTTAGTTTCATGGCCCAGGTGCGAGCCTTCGGCCCTTGGGCCGTCTGGTCCGCCGCCCGGGATACGGATTTCTTATTGTTTTTGGTGAACGAAGACAGCCGCGAAGCGCTGCTCTGCGAGTACGAAGACAGCACCGAATGCTTCGGCGACATGGCCCTGCTGCGGTGCATTCCGGGCGGCGGCGAAAATAGCCCATTGGCGGCTTAATCGCGCTTATGGATTAAGACTGCCTGCTGTATGAAACAAAATCTGTGAGAATTGCTGTAAGATAAGCTGTGAAGCTCTGTTATGATGGAGATGCGCGTCCTATGGTGAAACGCGACATATGAGACTTGTACGAACGCGGCCCCGCCAGGCCCCGTTTGCGTGCGCGAGATCGATTCAAAATCGCCGCCGCAATCATCGTCGTCGGCGTTTTGATGTGCTGTATGCCTCTGATTCTGTTCTTTGTAACAGTGCTTGTTCCTGCGAAAATGGAAGTCCCCAGTCCCTCGGGAGTGGGCAGTGTGATCTGCGCGCATGAGCAAGGCAGCTTTCAGGGAAGCGCTGTCTGGTTTTCCGTAAGGGACCCTAGGCACTCGTCGGCGACGATTGCCATCGGAGGACCGTATGAGTCTCATGGCGATGTCAAAGCCAAAGAAACCCTCTGGTCCGGCGATGGCTCCGTCGTTGCTGTCAATGCGAGTGTGTGGCAGGGTTCGCATAACATTTATCATGATTACTTCGTCGCTGCCTATGACTTCCAGACCGGCCAGCGTATCCTGCCCTCGGGGGATGACCGTGTGCGATCCGAGGCAGTAGAGGCGCTCCTGAAGACGCGCGGCGGCAAAGGCCGTGTCGCCATTGATCTGCCGTATACGATTTAGGGGTTCTCTGCTGTCTGTCCCTTCTCTCAAGCCGCGCATTGCTCCGCAATCTGCTATAATCCCACCATGTTCGTCACCATTATGAAAGCCTATGGCTTTGTCAACAACCGCCACACCATTGTCCGTTTGAACAAACCTGATTGGGAAGATATCGAGGTCGCGATCCGGCGCATGGAAGGCAAGTTTTATACCAGCGTCAATATCTCCAAGAGCGCCGAGACGGAGAAGGATGAGATCTTTACGCTGACGATCGGCGGGGGGCGCAAAGATCAGTACGCCGTGTCGGTGAACTTCGAGTCCAAGCACATCATTCACAATCTCGTCGATCCAATGCGCAGCATGCTGGAAGTCGTGGAGGTGCCGATTGGCGTCGAGGCGTTTCAGGTTCCATTGCGTGAGATCGTGACGCTGGAGATGGCGCTCCAGGGAGCACGGACGTTCGCGGAAAGCGGTGAATTGGATTCAGAGTTGGTCTGGGATAAAACGCTTGTGATGTAACGGGCGGATCTCGTCGGATCGAAATGATGTAGGGACGCCGCGGTGGATCGCAATGATCCGTCGCGGCGTTTATTTTTCCGGAATTTGATGCGGCGTAAGAAGGAGAAAGCCCGGAATGGTCTCCCCGGTCTTGCTGTCATACTCCGTTCCTGTTCCCAGGACAACTCCCTTGTCGTTGACGCCGTAGAGGCGGCTGACGGATGATGTGGAATGATCGGCGTCTGCATAGCGGATGGGCCGGGCGCCCGCGCTGATGACGAAGTTTACGGCTGTTCCGGAACTCCCGATAATCTCCCCTTTGTGATTGATCTCGATCCCCATTGAACTGCTGTCCGGCGGCTCGACCATCTCGACTCTCAGCTCCTGGATCCTACCGCTGGGGGTGACCTGGAAGGTATGGAAGACGGGTTTCGCCTGAGCCAATTCCTGCCTCACGCCCTGTCCTCTGTGGTTGTCCGAGATCTCGTGAATGGATATTTCCGTCAGTCGCGCCATCGGGAACGTTGCCCCGGATTGTGGATTCCGAGCGAATGTGTTCGGCGGCGTCGTCTGATGTCCATGCGCCATGGCCGTCTCCGCCATGTCATGGAAGCCTGTCTTCGAATCCCATTGGAATGCATGGGAGATATTTATGCGAGGAAAGGAAGAACTGTTATAAATCCCGCTGACTTCCCCCTGGTTATTGAACCCGGTGATAGTAATGGCGCCGTGATTCGGAGCGGAAGCAAAATTCCTCACGTACTCAATCTGCGCGTGTGCGGGAGAAACAAAACAAAGAGCGATCCCGAGGGTTGCGATCCCATGCGCGGCGCTGCGTTTTTTCATAAGACGTTTCCTTTGGTTGATGATTGAGTATATCGAAGCAATCGTGACGGCGGCGTGACGATTGATTGCGAAAACGTGACGGAAGGGTTTATGGTATGTGGTTGTAACGAGGGGGAGACGGGGCCGCGACAGATCGTGATGATTTGTCGCGGCGTTTGTATTTAATGAGTGTCCGAGAGGAAGACGCGCCGCCGGCGCCAGCCGATTGCGAGCGCCAAGCAGCCGGCCAGAACGGCGATTGCGAGGTTCGGGGAGAGTTCCGGCGTAGGGACCGGGTTCGCTTCAGTCACCTCAGGACTGATGAATGGGCCATCCACGAGAGGGGAAACATTAAAATCCCAGGGATCGTAGTCTGTTTTCGTGAGGTCGATGGTCGTGAGCGCGAAGCCGTTATCCTGATCGTAAGATGGCAAGGGAGCGCCCGTGGAATCCAGAATCGCGAACGTAAAGGAATCTGGGTCCGGCGCGCCCACGGCCACTTTGCTAAGATCCACAACGAAATCAAAGTGATCGCCTGGAGTGAAATCCTGCGTAAACTCGCTGACGAAACTGCTGCTTTTCAGCATCGCGCCGTGTGCGCTGGACGTCGCGCTGCCTGTGACGTTTTGCGTCCCTAGAGTCCCGCCGATGCCCGCCGAGAGTTGAGTGAGAAGCACGACGCCGCCGGACGTTCCGGTCAGGGCGAAATACGCGGTATAGTGATCGCCGGCCGCAAGGGCGGGGAGAGTCGTGGTGTCGAAGCTAGTCTCAAAAAGCGTCGCCGCGGACGCCGTGACGGCTCCAAATGCGAAAGCCGCGCCCGCGAGCAATACGCTGGTTGCCTGAAGAAGGCGTTTTGTCAATGTCATGATCCGAACCTTTCGTTAAAGTGCGCCGGGGCCGCCGAGTACGCGGGGATTGTAACTGATCGCGGCGAGCGTGGGATCAGAGAATTTCAAGCTGATGGTTGTGCTTACTCCTGGAGACAGTGTAAGAATGGGTACGCCATAGTAGGGTGACCCAGCCGGAGATGTGATCGCGGTAGCGCCTGTTTTGTTAATGAGGGTCGCATTGCGCAGGTTGTCCAGAACAAGCGCCAAATAGTTCGTGATTGTGGTTCTGCCGGTATTTGTCAGAGTAATTCGCTGCGTGAATGTTGTCGTTCCGGGGATGCGAACATATCCGCCGCGTGTCACAGAGATCTGGCTAGTGATATTTTGCGCGGCAGGCAAGATATTAATAGAGATGGAGCCCTCCGCCGCACCGCCATGCCCATCGTTGGCGATGAACGTAAATCGATCTGAGCCAGCATAGTTAGTTTGGGGCGTGTAGGAATAGGAGCCATCGGATTTCAGCTTTAGCGTTCCATGGATTGCCGGCGTCCCAAGGGAAACTGTGAGGGGATCGCCGTCCACATCCTTTGCGTTCAATAATACGCCAGGAGCTACCTCGGAATATGTTTGCCCCTGATACATTTGGAGCCCGCCGCTTTCCACAGTCGGAACATCGTTGACGGAACTGACCGTCAGGGTTACCGTAGCGATATTGGAGGATACTTTACCGTCCGACGCTTTGTATTGAAAGCTGTCGGGGCCGTGGTAGTTCGGAGCCGGCGTATAAACCAGCTTTCCGGCATTGACAAAAACTTGACCGTGAGCCGGGGACTTCGAAATCGCATATGTGAGTGCGTCGCCATCCGCATCGCTTACGCTGGGAGTGATCTGCGCCTGCGTATCTTCGTTCAGGGTCTGCTGGCTGTCGAGTGCGACTGGCGGATCGTTTACCGGGGTAACGTTGATCGTTACCCTTGACGTAACACTGTAGGAAATCCCATCGAAAATCCGGAAGTCGAAATGATCGGCTCCATTGAAATTCGGAGTCGGCGTGTAAGTGAACGATCCGTTTGGGTTCAAAACGAGCGCGCCGTGGGTGACTGTGCTGTGCGCCGACATGGCCACGGACGCCACGGTGGGCGTGTACAACTCGACCGTCAGCCCACTGAGGTTCTGGTTTTCGACGCCGCGCAGCAATGGGCCGGTCGGGACGGAGAGGGAGTTGTCCTCAAACGTTGTGTAGGAATGTGAGGTGTTGGAAGGGACCTGGTGAGGCATGAGAACAATAAATCCCGGCGTGTTTCTGAACAGAATGGGGTCCCATTCAAATCCTGTTCCGAGAATTACTCCGGAATCGTTAATGCGAAATAGGTCGCTAGCGTATGACATCGGGTGACCAATCTCCGCGTAATGGATAGATCGAGGGAACCCATTGCTCAGCACGAAATTGCCGATCATGTCCGATCGACCGATGATCTCGCCTTTGTTGTTGATGTCCGCCGCATAAGAATTACTGTTGGCAGATTCGCCCAAGAGTGACGTCAGATCTTGTATCGTTCCCGTTGCGCTTGCCAAAAACGCGTGGAAGACGGCGTTTCCCGCAATCGCCGCCCGTCCCACGACCTGGCCGCTGTTATTGACCGATGAAGCATGGGCAGAGTATCCGCCAAGCCCGCCAAGGTCAGTCACCATATTGGCGCCGGGGTTCCAGATAAATGCGTGCGAGGTGGGGAAGGTCTGGCCGTTCACAACCGCAGTGGCGCCTGTATTCCAGTAGCCGGCCACAAAGCCGTTGTTGCTGATACTGACGGCGTCGCTGTCATTGGTTGTCGAAAGCAGATGGCCGATGTCGACTGATCCATTGGCGGCGTCCCATCGCGCCGCTCGAAGATGCCCGGTAACGATTGTGTGTCCGGCGACCTGGCTTGTGTCCGTCAGGATTTTCCCAGAGCCATACGTAAACCCCGTAAAACTTGTCCATTGGACGGCTCCCGATGGATCGCGGAAGAAATCCCCGAGCGGCGTCGCGGCGCCCAGCGAACGGCCTTGCTCATTGAGCGCCGCCAGAATACTGCTGGTCGTCCCTGGAGACGCGATATCGTGAAAGCCAGATTGAGGATCCCAGACAAATCCATGCGAGGAGCTGAAGCTGGGGCTGCTGTAAAACCCGGAGACCTGTCCCAGATTGTTGAAGCCAGTGACGGTCACGGCTCCGTGACCAGGCGGCGCGACGAAGTTCCTGGCGTATTCGATTTGCGCGCGCGCAGGCTGGATGCACGAAGCCGCTATCCCAAGGATCGCGGCTCCATACGCCATAAAGCGTTTTGTCATAATGAGGATGTCCTTAGTGTGATGAGCGGTCAGGCGATATTCGCGAAAGTTCCCGATCCCATTATACATGGGTTTGTATCGTTGCTTGCTGAAAAGATATAAATTCACAAGTGTTTCAATTTTAATTTCTCTTCATGTAATGTTTGCAATTCGCCCATGCGAATGTGCTATCCTGAAGCTGCAACTGCGGTAGGGAGATCACCAACAATGTCTGAATGGACCGGCGCGGGACGTCCGCGCGGTAAGATCGCGGTTGTGACGGGCGCGAGTATGATCGAAGAAACAGCGGAAATGGTAATCGTGCTGGGCGGCTTGGGAATTGCCGTGCGTCTTGATCACACGGTCGACTTGGAAATCGAAAACAAGAGCCCGGCCACCTAGATTGTAGGCGGCCGGGCTTTTATTCCCCCTCCCGTTGCGGGAGGAGGGCCGAAGGCCGGGGTGGGTAGCGGACCACGGCCTGAATGGCGCGAAGCGCGGGGGTGGGGCAAATTACTTAATGAACAGCATTTCCTGGAAGGTCGGGAGCGGCCAGAGTTCGTCGGCGACGACGCCTTCGAGGGCGTCGGCGGCGATGCGGACTTCGAGCATGGCGGGCAGGATATGGTCGCGGAAGTGCGTGGCGTGGGCGAGGGTGTCGCCCTCGTTTTCATGGGCCATGGCCGCTTCCAGCGCGGCGATTCCCGTCTCAAGATCGTCAGTCAGCGAGATGACCTGGTCGAGCAGCGTGGTGTTCGGGGTCTTGCCGATGTTCTTCAGATTGATCGCGAGTGTGGCGAGCTGCGACTGGTAGGTCAGGGCGGCGGGCAGGATTTTGGTTTTGGCAATTTCCAGGGCGAGCATGGACTCCGTGTTGATATCCAGGCAGTAGCGATCCAGCCAGATCTCGTAGCGGCTTTCGACTTCGCGCTCGGAGAGAACGCCGTACTTGCCCAGGACCGCGATGTTCGCCGGGTCCGTCAGCGCCGGAAGGGCGTCGATGGTGTTGCGCAGGTTCGGCAGGCCGCGCTTGGCCGCCTCCTCATGCCAATCTTCCGAGTAGCCGTTGCCGCCGAAGACGACCGCGCTGTGATCGGTCGCGATGCCGGACAGAACCGTCTGGAGGGCGTCGTTGAACTTCTCCGGATCGCCGGCCATCTCCTTTTCGATCTCTGTCGCGACGAAATCCAGGGACTCGGCCACGATACAGTTCATCACTACGAGCGGCCACGCGATGGACTGGTTGGAGCCGACCGCACGGAACTCAAATCGGTTTCCGGTGAAGGCGAACGGGCTGGTGCGGTTTCGGTCGCCGGCGTGGCGCGGAAGGGTCGGCAGGGTGTCCACGCCGATCTTCAGGGTGCCGGACATCTTCGAGCTGCTGGCCTTACCTTCTTTGAGCTGGTTGAAGATATCTTCCAGCTGTTCGCCCAGGAAGATCGAGATGATCGCCGGGGGCGCTTCGTTCGCGCCGAGGCGGTGGTCGTTGCCGGCGGACGCGACGGACGCGCGCAGCAGGGTGGAGTACTTGTGTACGGCCCGAATGGTCGCGAGACAGAACACCAGGAACTGGGCGTTGTCGTGCGGGCTCTCGCCGGGATCGAGCAGGTTGCCGAGCTTGCAGCCGAGCGACCAGTTCACGTGCTTGCCCGAACCGTTGATGCCGGCGAACGGCTTTTCGTGCAGCAGACACGCCATGCCGTACTTCGCAGCCATGCGCTGGAGGGTCAGCATGATGATGTGCTGGTGGTCGTGTCCGAGGTTGGCGCTTTCGTAAACGGGCGCGATCTCGAACTGGCCGGGAGCGACTTCGTTGTGGCGGGTCTTGATCGGAATGCCTTGCTTGTAGAACTCGTGCTCGGCCTCCATCATGAACGCCAGGACGCGCTCGGGGATCGCGCCGAAGTAGTGGTCCTCAAACTCTTGACCCTTGGGGGGCTTGGCGCCGAAGAGGGTCCGGCCGGCGTTCAGCAGGTCGGGGCGGGCGAAGAAGAAGTTGCGGTCAATCAGGAAGTACTCCTGCTCAGGCCCGGCCGACGCCGTCACCATGCCGAAGTTCGAGTGGCCGAACAGCTCCAGAACGCGGGTCGCCTGCAGGTTCAGGGCCTGAACGGAGCGAAGCAGCGGGGTCTTGTGGTCCAGCGCCTCGCCGGTCCAGGAAAGAAACGCTGTGGGGATACAAAGTGTATTGCCGTTAGGGTTCTCGTAGATGTAGGCCGGGCTGGTGACGTCCCACGCCGTGTAGCCGCGCGCTTCGAAGGTGCTGCGGATGCCGCCCGAAGGGAACGAGGAGGCGTCCGGCTCGCCCTGGATTAGCGCGCTTCCGGCGAACTGAGCGATCGTGCCGCCGTTGCCATCCGGATCGAAGAAGCTGTCGTGCTTTTCCGCCGTCAAGCTCGTCAGGGGATAGAACACGTGCGTGAAGTGCGTGGCGCCCTTCTCCAGCGCCCAGGTCTTCATCGCCGACGCCACAGCGTCGGCCAGGCTTGCGTCCAGCGTCTCACCCTTTTCGATCGTCCGCTGCACGGCCTTATAGACGGGCTTGGACAGCAGCTCGCGCATGACCTTGTCGTTGAAGACATTCGTTCCGTAAAGCGAGCGCGATGTTTCCCCCTCCAGGTCGATCGCATTGACGAGGGGCTTGTAATTGATAACTGCGGAAATGGCTACTTGCCTTACGGTTGTTGAATTAACTGCTGAAAATTCT
>JAOQAA010000516.1 GCA_025963815.1 Capsulimonas sp. | reverse complement strand
ACTAAGCGGATCCCCCTTCGTCAATGTGTATTCATCCATTATACGGTGAGATCGAAACAGTGGCGATTGTTCCACGACACATGGTAAAATTGCGTTAGAAAGTCACGCAAATGCAAAACTGTCCAGCCTGCCAACGAAAATTGATTTCGCACATCAGCCCGCGCTGTAATTGGTGCGGTCACGAGATCCAGGACGCCGCGTACCAAGAAGAGGCGGAAGCGCGGCGGCAGGCGCACGCCATCGAGCAGGCGCAGCACGACGCCCAGTCGCGTCAGTGGTTCCAAAACACCGTGGACGCCTACTCCCCCGCCGGATTTGGCGGACTCGGCGTCAATGTCCCCATGGGAACGATGCGTCGCACTCACGCCGACATTCAGCAGGAAGTGCATATGCGTCTCGCCGCCGAAGCCGCAATCGCCGCCGCCACACAGGCTCGCCTGGCGCAGGAAGCCGCCGCCCAAGCCGAGGAAAAACGCCGCGCGGAAGAGCGGGAGGAAGCCAAGGCGGCCGACGATCGGTTCCGTCACCTGGAGCTATAACGACTGGTAATATCGATTCATGGAAAATCAAGGCGCCGTGACAATACGGATTGCTTCACGCAACGATGTTTCGCTGCTGGCCGAGCTGAGCGCCGCGACATTTCGCTCCACTTTCGCAAAAGACAATACGCCCGAAGATATGGAAGCGTATCTAACGGAAAACTTTTCCGAAGAAAAACTGGAGCGGGAGCTTTCTGACCCGCTCGCAACATTCTTTATCGCCGAGCTGTCCGGCAAACCTCTCGGATATGCAAAACTTCATATGGGGCCGCCGGACGCCAGCGTAACAGGCCCGAACCCCATGGAATTAGTACGCTTGTATGTTCTTCCAGAGGGTATTGGGCAAGGCATTGGCGCCCGGACAATGCAGGAGTGTATCGAGACAGCCTCCGGTCGGGGCTTTGAAACATTGTGGCTGGGCGTATGGGAGCATAACCATCGAGCAATCCGCTTCTATCAAAAATGGGGCTTCGAAGAAGTGGGCAGCCATATCTTTCAACTCGGCGGTGACGCCCAAACCGACCTCATCATGCAAAAATCGCTGGCCCACTGAACAAGAAAGAATTTTGCGCCTGCCCGCCCCAAACGATTGACAACAGCGTTTGTGACGGGGTATAACTACGAACGTCAGACAAACATACGCGGGAGTAATTCAGTGGTAGAATGTCTCGTTGCCAACGAGAATGTCGCCAGTTCGAACCTGGTCTCCCGCTCCACAAACAAGAAAGCCGGTCGCAATTGCGACCGGCTTTTTTCATCAAAGGTTTCCATGCATTTCGGTCAAATTTTCGCTCAGCACATTCAATCCGACGAAGACCGCTGGACAGTGATACAAGATTTTATCGACCACTGGTACAGTTCAAGCTTCTATGATCAGGGAAACTCTGACCTGGAAATCGATCAGGCAGAGGCCCGTCTTGGCTTGAAACTGCCAAAGGCGTTGCGTACTCTCTATGCGCGTTTGGGAACAAGTCTGGATCAACTGGCGCCGGAGAACAGTTTTAGCTCGCTAGAGACGCTGAAACTTGTTGACGAATTGCTCATCATGAGACATGAAGCGCAATGGGTCTTTGTCTGGGGTATCCAAATAAGCGATCTTCTCTTGGAAGACCCTCCCGTGTATTTGACCGAATACAACAACGCCCACTTGAGCCGGGAACGGTTCTTACAGAACTCGAAAACCTCTGAGTTCATTTTGCAGGCAATGATCCAGGAAGCTCTGTTTTCTTCCCGTTACTGCGCCAACAGCGACACCGATCACGATGTCATTCAAGAAGTGTCCGAAAATTTCATCGACCTTGGTCTGCCGATTTGGCGCTGGCCAGAGCATCCCACGATGCTCTATGGTGGAGAAAATTCTATCATCCAAACCGATGGCGATCAATGGATCTGGGCAGCGTCTCAAACCAAGGACGGTTTTAACGAATGCCTGGCCCTGCAGGATGAGTGGGAGCATATCGACGAATAATGTCTAGTCCGAGCTCTGCGTACAGCTCTCCACGACATTCAATCCGATTGCATCTCCATCCGGCCAGCCAGGGCACGATCCACAGATGCATTTGCCCGGAGGATGTGGGTCTGTGTAATTCAGTATTATTTGCATCGGGCGCGACATATATGGCCGATCAAAACGATGCTTTCGCGCATACGATCGAATAACGAAAAAGGTCGCCACACACAGCACAGCGAACAAGGCAAGTGATGCGAAATGGCTTACCGGGCGAGTCCTGCTACTATCCTGAGAAGTTGTGTCCACTTGCTGCTTTCTATTTTTAAGATCGCCGCCTTTTGAACTAATTATACAGCACTTACGGAAGTAACGCTCATCCCATCACTCAATGAGAACAGCAATGACGCCGACGCTGGAAACCCCTCGCCTACTTCTCCGTCCGCTCCAACTCTCGGACGCGCCACGTATCCAAGAACTCTTTCCACATTGGGAAGTCGTGCAGTATATGGCGTCCGTCATTCCCTGGCCCTATCCCGATGATGGCGCACGTAAGTATGTGGAATATGCGACTGCGGAAGCCGCCGCCGGGAAGCGGTATAGCTGGGCGCTCACGCTCAAGGCGGCCAGCAACGATTTGCTGATCGGTGTGATTGAGCTGACGCCGACCAATTCGGAGGACAGTCGGGGATTCTGGATCGGCCTCCCCTATCAGAGACAGGGCTATATGACGGAGGCAGTCGCCGCCGTGAACGACTTTGCTTTCGATGTGCTTGAGCTTCTGTCTCTGAGACTGAATAACGCCGAGGCGAATATTGGTTCACATCGATTGAAGGAAAAGTCAGGTGCGGAGATTTCTAAGATTACGGAAGATGTTCCGTTTGTCTCCGGCAAGCATCGTCAGATAGGATGGACGCTGACAGCCGAGCAATGGCGCAGTCATCGAGATAGTTTTTATCGACGATGACCAAAGAGTTTGACGCAAAAAGCCAGTCAACCCATTGTTGACTGGCTTTTTGCGTCGATCCTGTAAGCGATTTCTTTATAGAATCGCCGTTGAAAGTATGCGGGCGGCGATCGCGTGCGAGTCTGGGAATGCGATGTCGTCGGGGACTTTTTGGCCGGTGGTCACGTAGGCGAGCGGGATGCCGTATTTGGCCTGCATGGTGAGGAGCTTACCGAAGCAGGCGCTGTCGGTGGCTTCGTCGAGCTTGGTGAGGATGAGCGCGTCCGGCGCAAGCGTGTTGTAGAAGCGGCCGACGACATTGTCCATGTCGCGCGGGGAAAGCGTAGCGGGGACGGCCAGGAACTTCTGGACGACGCCAACGCCGTCGAACAAATCGGCGGTTTCGCTGAGCGGAAGCATATCGTTGGGTGAGCGACCGGCGGTGTCGAGAAGCACCAATTCCATCCCCTGCCGGGCGAACTCGGAAAGCTGGGTCACCATTTCTGATTTGTCGTGGGCGATCTTCACGGGGACGCGCAGGATGTCGCCGTAAGTCTGGAGCTGCTGGGCGGCGGCGATGCGCTGGGTGTCCATCGTGATAACCCCCACCTTCCGGCGCTCGACGAGGGAGTACTGGGCGGCGAGTTTGGCGATGGTCGTGGTCTTGCCGACGCCGGTGGTGCCAACGAACGCAAGGACACGCAATTTGCCGCCCGGCTGAATCTCGACCCGGTTGGCGATCAGCAGCTTTTGGGACAGCAGCGTGCGCAGTTCACTGGTGGCGGTGGCGGTCGTCAGCCCCGGAGGGATTTCGGAGATCAATTGGCGGACGAGCGGCGCGGCGATATCGGCTTCGAGCAGCTGACGCGAAAGTCCGGCGTATGGGTCCGAGGGCGCTTCGGCGGCTTTGCCGCGTCCCCGTCGGCTTACGAGATCGCCAGTCATGCCGTCGGGTTCCACCGCGCCCACCGGAGGATAGTCGTTCCCCTTGCGCTTGCCGGAGGAATCGATCAGCGCTTGAACGCTCGTGGAGAGGGTTGCGATCTGCGTTTCCAGCTTCTGGATATAGCCGGCGTTGGCGTCGCTCTGCGCGGTGTCGTCGGTCACGCCGAACGTAACTTCGATCATATTCTTGGCGCCGAGACCGAAGAAGCCGCCCTTGCGGACCGTGCGCTTGCTCAGAATGACGGCGTCGGAGCCGAGCTCGATCTTGGCCTGGAGCAGACATTGCGAGATGGTCGTACCGGTGATGGATTTGACGCGCATGGCGGGTTTTACTCGGCGGTCCTGGCGGGCGTCCGCGAGTGCGCTCCTTTGACTGGCGAAGAGCATATTAGGCATTTTCTGTTCCTGTTACCGAACCTACGGCGCGAACGTCCGTATTCGGGACGATCTCGTGATATGAAAGTATGACCAGATGCGGAAGTGAACGTTCGGTCAGACGACGCAGCGGCAATCGCAAAGCCGCCATACAGATCAGCAGCGGCTGCTGATACCCCAGGGACGCCATTCGCTCCACCTGCTGTCCCAGCGACCGCAGGAACTCACGGGCGACGGAAGGCTCCAAGGAGAGCGCAGGCGCGCCCGGCACGACGGATTCCATCAGGGTCTGCTCCAGCTGCGGATCCAATGTCAGCGCGTGCAGCGTTCCGGAGCTTTCGTCCACGTACTGCCGGCAGATGGAGCGGGCCAAAGCCGCGCGCACCCACTCGCCGAGCATATCCATGTCCTTGGTTTTCGACGCGTTGTCCGCCAGCGTTTCCAAAATCGTCACCATGTCCCGGATGGAGATCCGTTCGCGCAGCAGATGCTGAAGGACTTTCTGGACTTCACCGACGCTCATCAGCGACGGGATCAATTCTTCGACCACCGCCGAGTTCGCCTGGCGGATATGCTCGATCAGCGCCTGCGAATCCTGACGCGTGATAATCTCCGCAGCGTAACTCTTGATGACCTCCGCCAAATGCGTCGTGATCACCGACGATGGGTCGACAACCGTGTACCCGGCCATCTCGGCGCGGTCCCGCATCGCTTTGGGCGCCCACTGCGCGGGAACGCCGAAGGCCGGTTCTCGGGTCGGAATGCCGTCAGTGATCGGATCGATAACGACGCCCGGGTCAATCAGCATGATCGAGTTTGGATGCACCGTACCCGTCGCGACACTGGCGCCCTTCAGCTTAATCGTATAATCGTTTGAGCGCAGATGCAGGTCGTCCCGAATGCGCACGGTAGGAATGACCAGGCCCAATTCCAGCGCCGTCTTCTGCCGGATCATCGTAATACGATCCAGCAAATCTCCGCCTGCGGCTTGATCCACCAAGCCTAGTAATCCATACCCAAAATTCAGCTCAAGCACATCAACATTTAACAAAGGGAGGAGACTTTGCGGGGTTGTTGCGGCGAGAGGCTTGGGCGCGGCGGCGGCAACCGCGCTTTCATGTGCGGCGGCGACAGCTTTACGGTTATTCGAAAGGATCATAAAGCCCGTGCCGCCAAGAATGGCGGATACAAGCAATGTCTGCGGCAGAGGAAATCCGAAGGGCACGAAAAGCATCACGAGCCCGGCGGCGATAATCAGTGGGCGCGGAGAACTAAAGAGCTGGCGGGCGATGTCGCCGCCCATCGCCGTATCCGACGCGGCGCGGGTGACCATCAAACCGGCGGCGGTCGAAATGAGCAGCGCCGGAATCTGCGCCACCAGGCCCTCGCCCACCGTCAGGATCGTGTACTTTTGCAGGACTTCAACGACGCCTTCGCCCTTACTCAGACCCATCGCGAAGCCGCCGATGATGTTCAGAACAATGATGACGATGGCCGCGATGGCGTCGCCCCGAACAAACTTATTCGCGCCGTCCATCGCTCCGTAAAAGTCCGCTTCCTGCCCGACCGCTTTGCGTCGATCCCGCGCCTGGTCTTGCGTGATGACGCCGGCGTTCAGGTCTGCGTCGATCGCCATCTGCTTGCCGGGCATCGCGTCCAAAGTAAAGCGCGCCGCAACCTCCGCGACGCGACCGGCGCCAGCGGTGATGACAACAAACTGCACGACGACCAGCAGGAGAAAGACGATGATTCCGACGACGTAGTTACCGCCGATCACCACTTCACCAAAGGTCTTGATGACATGTCCCGCCGATCCCGTGCCGATGATCAGCTTCATTGCCGAAACTTCGAGGGCAAGTCGGAACAGCGTGGTCACTAGCAGCAAGGCGGGAAAAACGGAAAATTGCAGCGGCTGGGTCGTATAAAGTGAAGTGAGGAGGATAAGGACGGCGCCCGCGAGGTTAATCACCAGCCCCAGGTCCAGCAGCGGCTCCGGCAGAGGCAGGATCAGCATCGCGATCATGCCGATCAGCGCCAGCGCCATGGCGATATCGGTTTGCTGCGCCGCCTTGGCGAAGAATCCCATGATCCCCGTAGGCGCGCCGCCCGTTCCCTGAGACTGTGCTCCCGTTGTGACTGCCACGCAAACTCCTTACTGAAAAAACTACCTGATTTTGACAATACCGAGGTAGTTATTCCATGAAAGACGGCGAAATCACAGTAAAAGTTTACGAACGCATGGATCGAGCGAAATAAGACGACTGCCCCCTAAGCGGCCTCAAAAAGAGAATGCTCGAGGGGCAGTTGGACAATAAATAAGTCGTTTGATGAGTGGCTAGAACCCGATCACCGTATCGCCGCTCAGCGCGGCGAGCCGCGCCTGAACATCGGACGTGGCCTGTTCGAACTTGGGCTTGCCAAGCAGCGCAAACATGTTCTTCTTGTACGCCTCAACGCCAGGCTGATTGAACGGATTGATGCCGCCTAAGTAACCAGAAACGCCGCAGGCGCGCTCGAAGAAATAGATCAGGGCGCCGAGGGAATAGGCGTCCAGGGTCTTGAGGTGGACCGTGCTGTTTGGTACGCCGCCATCGCGGTGCGCGAGCGCCGTCGCCTTGAACGCCGCTTCATTGACGTAGTGCAGAGACTTCCCCTGGAGGTAGCCGAGTTCGTCCAGATCGCT
This sequence comes from Capsulimonas sp., assembly GCA_025963815.1. GTDB lineage: Bacteria > Armatimonadota > Armatimonadia > Armatimonadales > Capsulimonadaceae > Capsulimonas. The sequence continues at coordinate 2,321 of JAOQAA010000516.1, read as the reverse complement.
GTCCGATGGGGGAATCAAGACTTCCGGTTCGCCGCCGTCGAGAATGACGAAGGTCTCAATGATGTTGCGGCGACCTTCCTGGATCCACTGGCCCATCGAATGCAGGTCAGTAGTCAGCTCCACGGCGGCCGGGAACAGGGAGATGTGGCTCTTGCCTTCACTCTCGCCAAAGAGCTGCTTCCACCACTCGGCCACGTAGTGCAGGCGCGGCTCGAAGGAGGCGAAAATCTCCGTGGAGTATCCCTTGCGGTAAAGCAAGTTGCGGGCAGCCGCGTAGAAATACGCCGGGTTCTTGTTGACGTCCGTGGTGTTCGTGGCGGCGGCGACATCGCGCGCGCCGGCCAGCAGGGCATCGATATCGATGCCCGCAACAGCGATCGGCAGCAAACCGACCGGGCTGAGGACAGAGTAGCGGCCGCCCACATCATCGGCGATCTTCAGCGTCGCGTAGCCCTCTTCATCGGCAAATTTGCGCAGAGCGCCCTTCGCGGCGTCTGTCGTAGCGACGATCTGCTTGCGGGCGGCGTCCACGCCAACTTGGCGGGTCAGCAAATCTCGGAAAAGACGGAACACAACGGCGGGTTCGGTGGTGGTTCCGGACTTGGAGATCGCGTTGATCGAGAACTTCTTACCGTCAAGACGGCGCAGCAGACGGTCATGGTCGAATGCCGAAAGCGAGTTGCCGGCGTAGACGACTTCCGGGCCATCGCCAGCGCCAAGGGCTTCGATCACGGCGCGCGCGCCCAGATACGAGCCGCCAATACCGATGGACACGAGATAATCCGAGTTCTCGCGAATCCCATCGGAAAGCGTCTTGATCGTGGCGACTTCGTCATCGCTGACGATTTTGCCGGGATCGACCCATCCGAGATATTCGTCCCCCAGCCCACCGCCCTGCGTTACTTTCTTGTGCGCGAGATCCACTTGATCCTGCCAGGATTGAACTTCGTCCAAATCGACGTCCGGAGCAAGATAACCATAGTCCAATGTCAGCGGCAGCGTACCAGCCATATTCCAGCCTCCATCATCGCCAGCGGCGATGGTTGTGTGTTCGTCAAACAAAACGGGCGGGGCATTTCGCCCCGCCCGTATTCTACCCAATGTGATCTCTACTTGCCTCGGAAGAAGCGCTTGAGCTTGAACAGCGTTACGTCACGGTGCATCTCGGCGATGGCGTCGGTAAGCGGGATGTTCTTCGGGCAGGCTTTGACGCAGTTCTGCGCGTTGCCGCACGAAGTGACGCCGTCGTTTCCGCCGATGGCCTCCAAACGCTCGTCGGCGTTCATATGGCCAGTCGGATGACTGTTGAAGAGGCGCACCTGGCCGATCGCCGCCGGCCCAATGAAGTTCGAGTGCTCGTTCACCTGGGGACACGCTTCCAGGCAGCTTCCGCAGGTCATGCACTGAGAGAACTCGTAGGCTTCCTGGCGGTCCTTCTCATTCATGCGCGGTCCAGGGCCAAGGTCGTATGTGCCGTCGATCGGGATCCAGCCACGGATCTTCTTGAGGTTTTCGAACATCCGCGAGCGATCGACGATCAGGTCCTTCACGGTCGGGAACTTGGTCATCGGCTCCAGGGTGATCGGCTGCTGGAGGTTCGCCACCAGGGTCGCGCAGCTCTGGCCGACACGGCCATTCATGACCATGGTGCAGGAACCGCAAACATTCTCCAGGCAGTTCATGTCCCAGACAGGGGCGGTAGTCTGTTTGCCGTCCCGCGTGACGGGGTTCTTGCGGATCTCCATGAGCAGGGAGATCACGTTCATATTCGGCTGATGCGGGATTTCGAACTCCTCCCAGTAAGGAGCGGAGTCCTGATCCTTGCGCCGCTTGATTTTGACGATAATTGTCTTTGCGTCCGCCATCTTGTTTTGTCTCTTTCGCGTCTCGCAGAAAGGCCCTCACCCGGCGCTTCGCGCCACCCTCTCCCAATTCTAAGAGAGGGTTCAGATGAGGATCTTAAAGAATCTTAAAAACTCAAAATCTCTGACTCCCCTTCTCCCAGAATTGGGAGAGGGGGCTGGGGGGTGAGGGCCGCCCTACAAATCCTGCCGCGCCGCCGGAGGGCGGGTGCTGAGCTGGTCGCCGCCGTCGCCGGCCGCCGTGGGATCGGCGCCCGCCGCGATTTCTTCCGAAGCACTTGTCTTATCGCCGTCGCCGTTACCAAGGTTCGCAGCGCCGTTGGCGCCGTTTGTGGCGGACGTGTTGACGACGATCTTCTCCGGCTTCTTCTCTTCGGTCGTCGTGCCTTCTTCTTTGTCCGCCGCGTAGTTACGCAGGCGCGGCTTGATGATGCTGGTGTCCACCTCTTCGTACGACAG
>JAOQAA010000501.1 GCA_025963815.1 Capsulimonas sp. | reverse complement strand
GCGGCCGTTCGCGTGTTTCGAAAGCGTGTCTTACCGCTTGTTGAACTTATTGAAGCCGCCGCCTCCACCGCCGGGGCCACGGTTGCCGCCGCCGTTAAAGCCGCTGCGTCCGCCGGGGCCACCGCCGGAACCGCCCCGGTTGTTGCCGCGTGGGTTTTCGTCGGGGTGGGCGATGCCGGCGTTGAAGCTCTTGCCGCGCAGGGTGGTGGAGTTCAGGGCGGCGACGACTTTGCTGACGAAGTTCGCTGGGACTTCCACGAAGGAGGTGCGGTCCATGATGTCGATGGCGCCGATCTGGCGGCCGGTGAGGCCGGCTTCGTTGGTGATGGCGCCGACAAGGTCACCGGGGCGGACGTTGTCCTGGCGGCCGAGACTGACGAACAGACGGACCATGCCGGCTTCGGGCTGCTCGATATCGTTGGCCAGCTCCTCGGCGGTGTCCGCCGGAGCGCTGTGGCGGTTTTTCCAGAGCAGATAAAGCGCGGCGGCGGCGATCTCGGAAGCGTCGTATTCTGAGGTCAGCGATTCGACCGTCGCCAGGTGGCCGTCAAACTCGCCGGAGACTAATGTCTCGCGCAACGACTCGGCGAGCGCTTCGCGGCGGCGGGCGGTGATGTCGGCGGCGCTTGGGATGCGGACGGGTTTGATCTGCGTGCCGATCATCTTCTCGATGGCCTGGAGCTGGCGGCGCTCACGGCCTTCGACCAGGGTGATGGCGTCGCCGGAGCGTCCCGCGCGTCCCGTTCGGCCGATGCGGTGGATGTACTGCTCAATGTCCCAGGGCAGCTCATAGTTGATAACGTGCGTGACGGTCTCGATGTCCAGGCCGCGCGCGGCGACATCGGTGGCGATCAGCATGTCCGCGAGGCCCTCGCGAAACCGCTTCATGACGCGGTCACGTTCCGGCTGGCCCATTTCGCCGTGCAGAGGCTCGGCCAGATATCCGCGCACGCGCAGGGATTCGGCGAGCTCGTTGCATTGCTGGCGGGTGCGGCAGAAGACGATCGTCGGTCCGGGCGTTTCCATGTCCAGCACGCGGCCGAGCGCTTCCAGCTTACGGCCTTGCGGCACTTCGTAATATGTTTGGCGTGTCGTGTCCACGGTGCGGCGCTTGGATTCGATCTTGACACGCTGGGGGTTGTTCAAAAATTGCTGGGTCAGCGCGAGAACGCGTGGCGCCATGGTGGCGGAGAAGAACGCCGTCTGCCGTTCCTTGGGCATTTCGGCCAGGATCGTCTCGACTTCTTCAAGGAAGCCCAGGGCCAGCATCTCGTCGGCTTCGTCCAGTACACAGAAACGGACTTGATCGAGGGCGATGGAGCCGCGTCGGAGGTGATCCAGCACGCGTCCAGGTGTGCCAACAACGATATGCGCGCCGGCGCGCAGGGCGCGGAATTGGCGGTCGAGCGGCTGTCCGCCGTAGACGGGGACGACGTTCAGACCCGCGTACTTGGCGAACTTGTGGATACCATCGGCGACCTGGATCGCCAGCTCACGCGTCGGCTCCAGAATGATCGCCTGGATCACGTTCTGCTTCGGGTCCACCATCTGCACCAGCGGCAGGGCGAACGCGGCGGTCTTGCCCGTGCCCGTCTGCGCCTGGCCAATGAGATCGCGACCGGCGAGCAGCGGCGGGATCGCGCCTGCCTGGATGGCTGTCGGGGCTTCGAAGCCCAGATCCGAAATCGCCTTCAGAACCTGTTCGGAAAGACCGAGGTCGGCGAACTTGATCGGCTCTGGATCATCCCCGAGCGGCTCCGCCTGGGCGGCGACGGCGGCGGGCGCCACGACCGTCTTTTTCGTTTTTACGACTTTGACGGTCGCCGGCGCTTCCTGAACGGGAGCAGCGTCAGCGGCTGGCGCTGCGGCCAATTTCTTCGCCTTGAGCGCCTTGATGGCGGGCGGCGTCCGATCGACGGAAGGCTCCGGCGCGGCGTCCGTTTCCGAACCACCCGAAGCGATCGCTTCGGGCGATGAAGTCGGCTCCCTTTCGGGAGCCGCTTCGGCGCTGGGTGAAGACACGGCTTCGGACGTCACTTCGGAAGGAGCCTGGGGCTCCTCCGTCGTGGGTTCCTGGTCGTCCGATTCCGGCGCTTCGGGGGCGGGAGGCTCCGTGCCCGGTTTCGGCTCATCGGAATCATCGTCTTCGTCGGTTTCTTCCGAAACGGCGTCTTCGTAGGAAGCGTCCTCGTCCGTATGTGTTTCTTCTTCCGAAGAATCCTCATACATCTGCGCGTACTCCCCGGATTCGTCGGTGTCGCCGGTCTCGCTTGCCATACTCGGAGTGTAACCTTCATCGTCCGCTGGACGGGCGTGCATCACGGTCGACTCTTCCGAGAAGTCCGTATCGTCCGCAGCCGGGCGCTCGGCGGCCGGGCGTGTGGTGCGCTTGGCGCCGGACATCACGACGATGACTTTCTTTCGGGCAGGCGGCTTTTGCGCCGCATCCGCAAGATGCTCGATCGTAATCGGCGGCCGGACGGCCGGAACGACGATGGTGCGATGGCCCGTACTGGACTTCGCGGCAACCGGAACTGTCGTTTCGGCCTTTGGCGCGCTCGGCTTGGGCGACATTGGCTTCGCGGGCATCGGCTTTGCAGGGCGTGTGTCGGGACGCTCGTTCTGTCCGTAGGACGGTCGGGCGGCGTCACGGTCGGGGCGTCCCTGTCCGAAGGCGGGGCGTTCGCCACGATCATCCGGGCGTCCCTGACCGAATGACGGTCGTCCGCCTCGGTCGTCGGGACGTCCCTGTCCATACGGCGGGCGGCTGGGGCCGTCATTGCGGCCCTGATAGGGCGGTCGTCCGCCGGAGGCGTCATCGCGGCCCTGGTAAGGTGGGCGTCCGCCCGGACCATCATTGCGTCCCTGGTAAGGCGGTCGTCCAGCGGAGCCCTCGGTTCGTCCCTGATAGGGAGGTCTGCCGCTTGGTCCATCGGGCCGTCCCTGATAGGGCGGGCGGCCGCCAGGGCCGTCTGTCCGACCTTGATAGGGTGGGCGACCGCCACGGTCGTCCGGTCGTCCCTGGCCAAACGGCGGTCGTCCCGCCGGACGATCCTGTCCATATGCGGGCCGATCCTGACCGTAGGACGGGCGTCCGCCGCGATCATCGGGGCGTCCTTGTCCGAATGGAGGCCGTCCGCCGGGAGCGTCTGGCCGTCCCTGATACGGCGGTCGTCCGTCGGGGCCATCGGGGCGCCCTTGATAGGGTGGGCGTCCGCCCGGACCATCCGTGCGGCCCTGGTAGGGAGGTCGGCTTGCGGGGCCGTCCGTGCGGCCCTGATACGGAGGCTTGCCTCCCGGACCTTCGGATCGTCCCTGATAAGGCGGCTTGCCGCCGGGGCGATCCTGACCGAAGGCTGGCCGGCCGCCGGGCGCGGGGCGTCCGGCAGGTCGCCCATCGCCGGGACCTTGTCCGTCGGTGCGTCCCTGATAGGGCGGGCGGGCGCTGGGCGCATCGCGGCGCGGGGCAGGGGCTTCCGCGCCTCCGCCGTTGACCCAGGGACCGTCTTTCCAGGGCTTGGATTTGGGAGCGGGGGCGGCGGCGTCGGGACGCGGCGAACCCTTGCGGTGAGCGCCTTTGGCGCCGGGTCCGCTGTTCTTTGAGTTGTAATCGTTTTTCTTAGGCATAATATGTTCCCTTTAGTGTACCCGGACTCGGCGCGGAACGACCAAAAACGAGCATATTCGCCTGGTTTACACATGATGAACGTGATTTACGGCGTTTGGCGGCGCGTGTGACGTTCGCCCTGGATTAAGCCTGTCCGTTTCCGGGAAGAAATATTTCATCACTTGCTCATACCGAAATAACGCCCAAAGAATGCACATCATGGAGGATGTCTCAATGTCTCAAGGCGACCCGATCCCGATTTTGATGAACACGCGCGCCGGCGCGATGCACGCGGAGTCCGGAGAACAGCAATTAAAAAACATGGCGGCGGAGATCGATCTGGATCTTCGGGTCATTCGGACGCAATCCAAGGAAGATTTTCAAAGCGAGCTGAGAAAGCTGGTCGCAGCGAAGGCGCCAAAAGTCGCCATTGCCGGCGGCGACGGCACCGTTGGCCTGGCGGTGCAGGAGCTGGCGCACACACCGACGGCGCTGGGAATTCTTCCGCAGGGAACGTTCAACAACTTCGCGAGCGCGGCGCGGCTGCATCACAATCTGCCAGCGGCGCTCAAGACATTGAAGAACGGGGCGCCGAAGGCCGTGGACCTCGGCAAGATCGGCGATCGGTACTTCACAGAATCGGCGGGCATCGGGCTGTTCGCCGAGTCGCTGGCGCTATACGGGAAGGGAAGCAACAAAAATTTCCTGCGCGGTCTGTATGCCGTGACGCGTCTTTCGCTCGCGTTTCGGGCCTTCGAAGTCAATCTCATTCTCGACGGCAAATCTCAAACCACGCGCGCCACGATGTGCGAAGTTTGCAACACCTATCGAATCGCCCAGGCCGCGCCGATCGCTCCGCACGCCGACATCGACGATGGTTTTTTGGATGTCGTGATCTTCCATGACGTTCATCGGAGCGAAGTGGCGGCGTACCTGCGCGCCGTGCGCGCTCAGATGCACCTGGGCCTGCCGAAGGTGGAGGTGATTCGGGCCAAGGAAGTGCGGATCGAGGCGCGTCGGCCGCTGAACGTACACGCTGACGATCAAATTGTCGGCGTCACCCCGCAGACTATCACGATCCAGCCCGGGGCGCTTCAAGTGCTGGTCGATCAGGAGCTATAATTTTCGTGAATTTCAGGATTTCGTATATCGCATCCCCCAAGATTGAACCGAAAGCAGGCGATCTCTTGCTCTTTGTCCGTCCGCATCGTCCGTTCGATTACGTGATCAAATTGCTGACGCTGTCGCGCTATTATCATGTGGGACTGTACGCCGGAGAGAACCATGTACTGGAGGCGCGGCCGCAGGGCGTTGTGCGTAACACGCTTGCCGGGCGTGAAAACTGGTACGTTGTCGCGTCCGCGCCGGAAGGTAAAGGGGCGGACGCGCTGGCGTGGGCGGAAACGCAGATTGGGGCCGGTTTTGACCGAATGAATATGCTCTATGTGCTGCTGGAGCATCTGTTCATCAAGGTTCGCCTCAACATCGTTCCGTCTGGGAAATACTCGTGCGGCGAGTTCGTCGCCACGGCGTTTTATCACGCGGGAGTTCAGCTTTTCCCAGATCGGGATCTGGACGACATCGAGCCGAAGGACTTCGCGCGTTTTCTCCCAGGTAAAGACGAGGCGTGGGACGCCGTTCCGCGCTCCTGAGATCGCGGCTTGCGCAGCCGGCGTCCGAGCGCCTCCCTGATTACGATGCACACGACCAGCCATGGCGTCCCGGCCATCCATCCCGCCAGAACATCCGTGGGATAGTGGACTCCGAGATACACTCGGGATACGCCGATTGCAAGAATGAGGATAAATGTGGCGGCATGAATAAGCCGTCGGTCCAGCTTTGTGGGAGCGAGCGTTCCTGCAAAGTAACCCAGCAATCCGTACACCGACATGGCGAAGAGAGCGTGCCCTGAGGGGAAGGAGTACCCTGTGGCGTGCATGATGGGCTTAAAGAGCGTGGGGCGGCCCCGGTGAAAGTACGCCTTCGCGCCGAGGATCAGAAGGCCTGCGCCGAGGGCGCAGATCGGCATAGTCCAGGCCATATCCCGCAGTCGCCGCCAGCGCGCGCCGACAGCGATCCCAGCCACGGAGATCGCGATCATCATGCCGGTGGAGCCGACGCCCGCCAGTACAAGGGAAAGATCCGTCCACCACGGCGTCTGACGCTGACGAATCCAGCCGATGACCAGACGGTCG
>JAOQAA010000481.1 GCA_025963815.1 Capsulimonas sp. | reverse complement strand
GACGCCCTTAAGGACTCGCCGATTGATTCGAACGCCGGAAAATCGATTGTGTTCGGTTCAAGAATGAGCGATCGAAATTGGAAGTCCGTCAAGACGGATTCCGGAGGCGGCCCCTTCGATCTGGGCTCGCTGGACGGCGCCAATCCACAGAAAAGCGCGATCGGTTACTTGAGCTTCTGGCTCTACAGTCCCAAAGACCTCGCCAATCTGCTTCTCGATCCCCATCTACCGAACCTCAGCCTGATGGTCGGATCGGCGGCGGGCGCGCAGGTCTGGGTGGGAGGAAAGTCCGTTCCGGTGAAGCCGCAAGGCAGCGGCGGCGCTGCGAACCCGCTTCTGCTTCAGCAGGGCTGGAACCACATTCTCGTCAAAGTCGCGCGCTCCGGCGAGGGGCTGGGCGCCAAGCCCACGCTGACGCTGCAATGCAGCCAGCCGGATTATCTGGCTCAGGTGCGAGGCGCGCAGGAAAAGCCTTAACTCAAAGCCAATCACCGCCATACAAACTCACTCGGCGCCTTCGATCCTGCGGGATCGAAGGCGCCGAGTTTTTTCGGAAACATACGGCGTTTGTACGTGTCATACGAGGAAACAGCATGTTCCATTTCAGGAGAGTTTTCCCCACATGACGACCATTTTGACGAAGCGGCGCCGCATGCTTCTCGCGGCGGCCGCAGCGGCGTTCTCGATCCCCCCATCCTATGCCGCTCCCGCTCCGAAGCCTGCCCCTGCTCCTTTTTATAAACAGGCGGTCGTATACACCACGGCCCAGGGCACGGATCAGCGTATCAAGGCCGGCGCTAAACTCGGGTTCGATACCTGGATCCAGCCGCAGGAGTGGGCCGCCATGATCATGGTGGACCCCACGCAGAAATTTCAGACGGTCGTCGGGTTCGGCGGCGGGCTGACCGACGCCTCCGCGGAGACGCTCTATAAGATGGCTCCGGACAAACAGAAAGAGATCCTGAAAGCCTATTTCTCACCGACCGAGGGGATCGGTTACACGCTTGGCCGCACGAATATCAACAGCTGCGATTTCTCCAGCGACACTTATTCCTATGACGACACGCCCGGCGATGTGAAGCTGACGAAGTTTTCGCTCGCGCATGACTTGAAGTATAAAATCCCGTTCATCAAGGCCGCCAAGGCGATGTCCGGCGGCCAGCTTCAGGTGTTCGGCACTCCGTGGAGCCCTCCCGCGTGGATGAAGACCAACAACGATATGAGCAACGGCGGCGGCCTGCGCCCAGAATATCGACAGGCGTGGGCGGATTATTACGTTCGCTTCATCAATGAATACAAGAAGCTGGGAATTCCCATCTGGGGTCTGACGGTGCAGAATGAGGAGATGGCGGTCCAGTCGTGGGAATCGTGTGTCTATACGGCGCCGGAAGAGCAGGAGTTCGTGCGGGACTATTTAGGACCGACGCTTGAGAAGAACGGCATGAGCGGCGTCCGTTTGATGGTCTGGGATCACAATCGCGGTTTGATGTACCAGCGCGTGCAGGACATGCTGGCCGATCCCAAGACGGCCAAGTATATCTGGGGCACGGCGTATCACTGGTACGTCGGCGATCACTTCGATATTCCCGGCGTGGTGCACGATGCATTTCCAAATAAGGCCGTGCTCTTTACGGAAGGCTCGCTGAACTTTAATGACCCGGCGCAGTATACGGACTGGACGATTGGCGAGCGATACGGCGAGAACGTGATGGCCGATCTTAACCATTGGAGCGCGGGCTGGGTGGACTGGAACGTTCTGCTGGACCAGCGGGGCGGACCCAACCATCAGAATAACTTCTGCTGCGCCCCGATCATGGCTGACATCCAAACCGGCGAGATCCACTATCTGCCGTCCTACTACTATCTCGGCCACTTCTCGAAATTCATTCGTCCCGGCGCACGTCGCGTCGCATGCACATCCACCGAAGACGGTCTGCAATCGACGGCGTTTCTGAACCCCGACAAAAGCCTCGCCGTGGTGGTGCTGAATTTGACGGGACGGGAATGGGAGTACCGTGTCTGGATCGACAAGCGCGCCGTCGTGACGCGTAGCCCCGCGCACTCGATTGAGACGATGGTCATTAAGCCGTAACATTCGCCGGCAGCGCCGATCGCAAAAAAGATACGCCACGCGGCGTATCTTTTTTTGTGTCAGTGGGCGTGGCTCGCCAACTTCTGCGTCACAGAGCGTGAGGCCTTGTAGAACTGAACGCGGAACCCTAAACCAAATAAACGCGTGCGATCCAGCTTTTTCGCTTCGGTGACGGGGAGCGTATAGGTGGCCGGATCGCCGTCGCTGACAAATTGCCTTTTCGGATGAGCCTCCAGCCAGTCGAGCCAGTAGCGAATTTGAAAAGCCTTGTCGCCGGGGATGATCCGCTCCAAATGGTACGGATCGAACCGCTTATCCATCGGCGACGGCGCGGGCTGATACCCCGCCATCATCGCGCAGTCGTTGTGATAGGCGAACCCCTGGCCGACGCCGTTCTTTAAGAGGCTGACGCTTTTGGGATAAATCCCGAACGGCAGCGCGATTTCACGGACATCGTAGCCAGGCAAGTACTTCTGGATATTGACCACCGCGCCGCCGACTTCATTCTCGACGTGTTCATCGGTCCAATGCTTAATCCCCATCGCGTGACTGACGGTATGATTGCCGACCTCAAAGCCCTGAGAAACCAGATATCGCATCTTTTTGAGCGCCGTCTTCTTTTGATAGAACGGTGCGGGGAGATGTCCATTGCCGTCCGTGAGCACAAAGAACGATCCCCGCAGCGGCCAATCCGTGTGACGCCGGTGCAGATCCTCTAAAATGCCGACCGCGCAATTCGGATCGATCGATCCGTCGGCCAGATAGCGGAACTGCCCTCCCAGCGCATCGTCGAACGTCAGGATCACGGGAGACATTCCCGTCGGGCAGTCGATCTTGCCGGCGACATAGTCGAGCAGATTGATCGGGCGGTAATTGTGGTTGTAAAGCCACTCCATCTCTCGTCGAAACAACGCGGACGGGTATTGATATCCCGTGACCTTGAGCTTGGGTACGAGTTCATGATACTCTAGGATCGGGACCAATCCAGTCTCGTTGGGAGGCGCTCTTTTCAAACCAATCGCCGGCTGGCTTCCAAATGCGGCGAGGCCGCTGGACATGGAGACGGCAATAATCGCCATCAGCAGTGGGAGGGGAGATCTTCTCATTTCAGATACTTTCGGACTGGTTCGTTCCAGTGTCACGTTATTATAGCGCTGAGGGAGAACAAAAATAAACGCCTCCCTGATTGTTTCCATGATATTTCCTTTGGGATATCTCATCGCCGTTTAGAGGAACTGACCATGCGGGGATAGAAATTAGGGA
>JAOQAA010000453.1 GCA_025963815.1 Capsulimonas sp. | reverse complement strand
CTCGTTCGAGTCGGGTTTGCCGTCGCCGTCCGTATCGCGGATTACACGAACCCGATTCGGGCCGCTTTCCGCGATGAACAGGTCGCCATTGGGCGCCGTGATGATCTTGCGCGGGTTATTGAGGCCAGTGGCGAACGCCTCGACGGAAAATCCGGCAGGCGCCTTCGGCATCGCGCCGTCCGGCTTCGGCACCATGTGCGCGCCATTATCCACGGAGCGTGTGTCATAGGCGGCCGGCAGGTCCGCAACGGTCAGATGGCGGCGCAGTCCCGGCTGATCGTCGGTCCAGTCGGAATTGATGGCGGCCTGTCCGGTCAGAAGCTCATTGGGCGCATGGACTTTTTGCGGCTCGGTCTTGGCGGATGGGCAGAGCGCCATAATCGTCAGCGCGCTTGCGGCTCCGAGTGCGATGGTGAGAGTTCCGGCGCGACTGATACGTATCTTGGGGGTGGTCATTTACTTTCTCCGTATCTAATAATATTACTGCGAGGCAGAGAGCTTAGTCGGTCACGAATTTTATTTCGGCGGTGGGCCGACGGTTTTTCGCGGGATCAGAACGGGACGCAGGCGAAGGGTGACGCTTTCCGCTTCGGGGCCGGCGGCGAGCCGCTCTAAAACCGTGCGCGCCACGGCGTCGCCCAGCGTTTCGGTGGGGCGTTCGATAGTGGTGAGCCCCAGGCGCATGGCGGCCGGGTCGTTGTCGAAGCCGACTAGAGAGAAGTCGCCGGGCAGTGACAATTCCAGAGCGTGCGCTTCGGCAAGCACTCCTTCCGCGAGAATGTCATTCGCGGCGATGATCGCTGTCGGACGCTCTTCCGCCGGCATCTCGCGCCAATGCAGGAGCGCAGCGGCGCCGTCCTCCCGCGTCACGGCGCGCTCTCCTTCGTCATCCGCGACGATCCAAGACGCAGACGCCTCGATGTCCGCCGCCTCCAGCGCCGCCAGGTATCCGGCGAGGCGGTCACGCACCCATTCATGCCCGCTGGAGCCGCCCACGAAACCTATGCGTGTGTGTCCGTGCTCCAGAACGTGCCGGACCGCCAGATATGTCCCCCAGCCGGAATCAAAATAGACCTGACTGGCGAGGCCTGGATAACTGCGCGATGAGATAATAATCGGGTGAACGCCCTTGTCGTGCATCACCGCCAGTGCATGGGAAGTTTTGGCGCGGGCTCCGACCGCGTGGAGGAGAATCACGGCCTGTGCGCCCTCATGAGCCGCCCGAATGGCGAGGTCTTTGACGGAGCAGGGATCGGCGACAAGAGGGGATTGGTCGTAAAGGACGACCTCCGCGCCGGCCGCGCTCGCGACGCGTTCGATCGTCGACACGACGCGATGAATCCACCATGGCTCGTTCCCATCGATCCGATCATCGCCGATTTGCAGGGGCGCCACCACGGCGATTGTCGCGCCGCGCCCCGCCGGCGCAGGAATGGAAACGAGCACCGCGCCGGACCGCGCGTGGCGGCGGATGACGCCCTCATCCTCCAGCGCCTTCAGCGCCGGCCGAAGCGCCGTGCGGCCCACTCCCAGCGCCAACGCCAGATCGCGCTCCCCGGGCAGCTTGTCGCCGGCGGACTGCTCCGGCCGCCGCAGATAATCCCGCAGACGGCTCTCGACTTCGCTGATGTGACGGCCCATGTGAATTTCGCTCTTGCAAACTGGTTTAGAACTGGTTTATTATGGACTGAAATACGTCTTATGTCAATTCCGTACGACTGTGTCTTGCTGATCAATTTAAAAAGTATCTCTTTTGATGTAAGCAGACAATCTTAATTATATGAATGTGAGAATACGAATAAAATAGATTTATGTGTGAATTATCTACCAAGCTGTGTTATAATTAAACTGAAAATAAACTGCTGTTAAAGAGGAATATCTATATGAAGCGGTCCGGATTTACACTCATTGAGCTCCTCGTTGTAATCGCGATTATCGCGATTCTTGCGGCGATACTCTTTCCTGTGTTCGCTCAGGCTCGCGAGAAAGCGCGACAGGCGTCCTGTCTTTCGAATTTGCGGCAGATTAGCCTGGGCGTTATGCAGTATACGCAAGACTACGACGAGTATTATACGCCTTCCGAAATTTGCGATCTTCCAGGGTCGCCTCTTGGAGCTTGTAACATAAACCACGCCGTATTGTGGCCGCAAATCCTGCAGACGTACACGAAGAGCCTTCAGATTTTTCAGTGTCCTGATGATGCGGATCGGACAACTGTTGCAGCCTGGGCGGCTGCAAACGGGACCATGGGATATGTCAAGCCATTCCACACATCTTACGTAGCGAATGCTTATGTGATGTACGGTGTCATCCCGTTGACTCGCGTAGTGTCGCCTGCGACTACCGTTTTAATGGCTGATGGCGGCATGACAACGATCTCAGCCGCTCCTTATCTGGTTCTGCCTGAGAAGCATGCCGCTTGGAATATGGTCGACCCACAGGACGGCAATGCACAGTCGATCAATCCTGACTGGTCCGGGCCTACCGCACGCCACCAAAATATGACGGAAACGCTGTTTACGGATGGGCACGTCAAGGGGATGCGCGTCGATCGATGGTATTATTCCGGCACGCCGTGGATTGATCCCTCCCGCGGCGGTTAGTTTCTGTGGCCCCTCAGACATTGGGTTTGAGGGGTCGTTTTCTGTTTCTTGACCAGTATCTTCTCTTCGTAACTTCAATTGTGGCGAACATGCAGGAAACTCTTTGGGTTTCCGGGAACTTTTGTACTCTCTGCTGTCGTCTCTCTACCATCACTCAGGCAGAACAGTTCGTTTGGAGGATTTACCGGTTGTACTTTGACCCATACGCACGGCGCGGCGCGGCGCCGATTTTCCGCAAGCCGCGCTCAATTTCTCGTCCTGTCGCTTTGGCCGCCTCACTGGCGCTTTGTCTGCCATTTGCCGTCCATTCCTCTTTTGCGGCGCAGGCCGCCGCTCCCAAAAAGGCCGTAAAGAAGGCGCCGCTGAAGAAGCCGCGCACGACGCCCACGCCTGTCGTTCCGGCTGTTGTCCCTCCTCCCATTTCCACATCGCCGACTGCGATCGCGAACTCGCCCTGGGCGGGATCATTTGCGGGCGGCGCGGCGCATAATCTGATGCTGCGGCGCAGCGACGTACCTATGGGGACCAACAATGGGCTGCGTTTTTGGCTGCGCGGCGACGGCTCTGGGGCCACGGTGCGCATCCGCCTGATGGCGCTGGAGCCGGCGGCGACCGACGATTCGGCGCTGCTGCGTCCCACCTGGGTGTCTGACCCTGTCAAGGTCAGCTTCAAGGGATGGCGTGAAATCCTCTTGCCGCGCGAAAAGTTTACGCTGCATCGGGTCGGAAGCGAGACGGTCGGCTTGGATCTCGATCTGCCGGCGGATGCGCAGGGCGCGGTCTCCACGCGTCCCGTGGTTCCACCTGCGTTTGCGCGGGTGAACGCGCTCGCGGTCGAAATGGGCGTTCCCTCGAAATCTTCCCTGGTAATTGACGACCTGACCTGGGTGACCGTCGACGCTAGCGGCGCTGTGACCTCCGGCGACTCTGTGGACGATTTTGAAAAAGGAAACGTGGCGGCCTGGACCCCGCTCGGCGCGCCGTCTGCGACGGCGACCGTGAGCTACGGACTTGCAACCGCCCCGGCGATGGTCCATGGCGGGCGGGTCGCCTTCAAGATGGACATTCTGAGCCCGGCGGCGCGGCGTAACACGGTTCTTTTCCCCTCGGCGAACCGTGTCATGGCGGCGACCGGGAATAGTACGCTTGTGTTTACCCCAGCTTCGCTCTTCGATCCTGTCTATCCGTGGTCTCTGCCCGAGCCTTCTGGGACAAGCTCCAGCATCACCATGCAGGTGTGCCCCGAACAGGTGCAGGCGGCGAGTTTCTGCATCTATACCCGTCAGGCCATGACCA
>JAOQAA010000423.1 GCA_025963815.1 Capsulimonas sp. | reverse complement strand
ATCGATCTCGGAGTCAACGCGACTTATCCCTTGATCGCAGGCGGAAAAGTATTTGTTGTGCTGCCAACCACGACGGGGGCCACCAGCGATTTCCACAGCACCCTGATCGCGTTCGACGCCGTCACTGGCCACGTTGCCTGGGGGCCGATTGCGCTTCCATCATCCACGTATGGCTGGGCGGCGATATGCTACGAAAATGGCCGTGTGTTTATGAACACCGGCGGAACGACTTCTCCGGTGGGTGGATTGATGGCGGCCTATTCCGCGACAAACGGCGCCATGCTCTGGAGCACGACCCTCCCCGGTCAATACTCGTTCAGCACAGCGCCCACGGCGCTCAATGGTTACGTTTACACCAGCGGCGCTGGAAGCAGCGGAACTCTTTATTGCGTACGCGAAAGCGACGGAACGGTTGCCTGGACGGGCGGCGTCGAGAATGGCGACAGTTCCTCGCCTGCCGTGACAGCAAACGGCGTCTACGCCGGCTATGCATGCGGGCAGACATTTGGCTTCAGTCCTCTGTCTGGTGCGCCGCTATGGCATTTGTCCACGGGATGCGAAGGCGGAGGCGGCGTTACTTCGGCTTTCTACAATAATCTCGTATTTATTCGAGATTACTATCCTGAAAACAACCCAAACCATTTGCATTACGCAGCCGCGCTGGACAGTACTACCGGCGGCGTCGTGAAGCTATTCGCCGATCAGGGCGCCATGGCGTTCGATAACAATATGGTCTTCGGCATTGTCAATAACGCGCTGACAGCCACGAATATCGCTACCTGGACGAACGCCTGGACGGTAAACAACGCTGTTGACGCACCCATCACCGCGCCAACGGTCATTAATGGAATCGTCTATGTGGGAACCGTAAGCGGAAAACTTCAAGGCTACGATGAAAACAGCGCAAAGCTAGTCGCTAGTGTCGATCTTGGACGGAAGTCGTCGCTCAACAGTGAGTCTCGGACAGATATGGCGGCCGGCGGCGGTCTGATGGTCATTCCCTCCGGAACGCATTTGATCGCAGTGGGAGCACAGTTTGCACTGGGGTCCTTGACGGCGAATCCACAGGTCGCAATCGGCGGCGCGAATATCAGCGTCACCGCGACATTGACGAAAGCCGCGCCGGCCGATGGAGCAAAAATCAGCCTCATCAGCTCGGATGCCCATTTGATCGTTCCCACGTCGATCACGATCCCCGCTGGGGCGCTGTCGGTCTCGTTCAACGCACAAACACTGAAGACAAACAATGCGGTGCGCGCATCCATGAACGGATCGCTGAACGGTTTGACAATCACAACCCCGATCAGTCTGCTCCCGGACGGCCTTGTATCCTTCAAACTGTCGCCGAGCACATCTGTCAATGGAGGCTCCTCCACAGGAACGGTGGCTCTCGCTTATCCCGCGCCTTCCGGCGGCGTGACGGTCTATTTGGGCAGCGCATTCGCGCCGCTCGCACAGCCAAGCATCACGTACATCGTGATTCCCGCAGGACAAACAACGGGGACGTTTAAAGTCATCACCGGCACGGTGCTGTCGACCGTTCCCGTCAACATCAGCGCGCGCGTCGCCAATAGCAACAGCTTGCTTCAGGCGATTACGCTCACTCCGTAAAAGGCCGCGTTCTACTTTTGAGATGCGTATATAATGCTCGGTTATGATTTGGGAGTACTTTCATGGTTCGGTTACATTTAAGACAGAGCGTCGCAGCCGGAACGCTGGCGCTGAGCATCGCCTGCCCAGCATTTGCGGCGTCCAATCCAGAAGCGGTGACATATCGCACCAATCCCGCACACACTGCTCAGGCGACCATGCCCGATTTCAGCCTGCCGCTGGAAAAAAAGTGGGATATCGATCTCGGAGTCAACGCGACTTATCCCTTGATCGCAGGCGGAAAAGTATTCGTCGTCTTGACAGCGGGATCGAGCGCGAATGGATCTTACAACTCGCTGATGGCGTTCGACGCCGTGACCGGCCATGCCGCCTGGGGGCCGGTTGCACTTCCGGCGTCCACATCGCGCAGGGCCGAGATATGCTACGAAAACGGCCGAGTGTTCATGAACATCGGGGGCAGAGGCTCCTCAAGCGGTGGATTGATGTCGGCCTATTCTGCGGCAAATGGGGCATTGCTGTGGAGCGCCACATTGCCCAATCAGGATGAATTTAGTTCGGCCCCCACGGCATTGAATGGTTTTGTTTACACACTTGGCTATGGGTATGGAGCCACAATCTATTGTTTGCGTGAGACGGATGGCAAAATCATGTGGACCGGCAACGTCAATAGCGGCGACGACTCGGCGCCTACGCTTGACGCCGCCAATCTTTATGAGGGATTCGGCTGCGGCGAATCGTATAAGTTCGACGCATTGACCGGCTCTCAGGTTTGGCGCTTGCAGACGGGCTGCTATGGCGGAGGCGGCGCAACGTCCGCATATTACAATAATCTCGTGTTCATTCGGCACTATCATGACTCACTCAGCACGCCCTATCCTGGACCGGCCGCCGCGCTGGACAGCTCCACCGGAAATATCATCAAGACGTTCCCGAATCAAGGTGCGATGGCGTTCGACAACAATATGGTCTTTTCGGTTGTCAATAATGCACTGACCGCAATGAAAATCGGGGCCTGGACCACTGCATGGACCGTAAACAGCGGGTCCGACGTTCCCGTAACCGCGCCAACCATCGTCAATGGCGTAGCCTATGTTGGAGCCACAAACGGAAAGCTTTTGGGCTTCGACGAAAATACTGGCAGGCTCGTTGTGAAGCTGGATCTTGGACGCCAGGCGCTGCCCACCACCGAGTCCCAGATTGACATGGCGGCAGGGGACGGCATTCTGGTCATCCCGGCCGGAACCCATCTGATTGCAATCGGTTCACAGCTTACGCTAGAGAGCGTGAAGGCAAATTCGGCGGTCGTGATCGGCGGCGCAAATATCGGCGTCACAGTTACCCTGACGAACCCCGCTCCCACCGGCGGCTCCAAGATCAATCTGTCAAGCTCAGACACACGCGTCAAGGTTCCCGCAGCCGTTACCGTTCCCGCCGGCGCGCTGTCGGCGTCGTTCTTTGCACAGACCGCCCGGACGAATATTGCAGCGCATGCATCGCTCACGGCTTCATTCAATGGCGTGACGATTGCTACGCCGGTCACCTTGCTACCGGACGGACTGGCGTCGCTAACGCTCAGCCCAAGCACCGCCGTACACGGCCGCTCCTCAATCGGGACCGTAACACTCGCTTATCCCGCTCCGGCGGGTGGCATTCTGATCCGACTAGCGTCCGCATTTGCTCCTCTCGCGCGGCCCAGCGCCCCGCAGTTAGTGATTCCCGCGGGACAATCGACGGGGACGTTCACCATACTGACCGGTAAGTCGCTGGCTTCTGTTCCTGTAAATATTGCAGCGTCCGCAGACAATAGCAATACTCTGGTAAAAGCGATCACGATTGCTCCCTAAAAGGGAAGAACAGCAGGAAGCGCGCCTGCCTGTATCGAATAAACAAAATTATGAGCCAGACATGCTATTATCATCCGTCGCTTCCCATCGTCGCGACCTGTAGTCAGTGCGGCATCCCGCTTTGCAATGACTGCACAAATCGGATCGGCGCCGCTACCGCCTGCAAGCAGTGCGCGCCGGCCGTACAGACACGCCTTCAAAATGCTCCGACAGCAAATGCATATTCTCCTCAGCCAATGCCGGGGAATATGCAGGCTCCGTACGGCGGGCCGCAAGCGCCATACGGAGCGCCTCAGGATCTACAAGCTCCTTATGGATCTCCGCAAGCGCCTTATGGCGCCCCTGATATGGGCGGCTCGCGATACGCTGACGTAGCGGAATCATCCGGCAGCGTTCCCCTCGGACTGCTCCTGGGCGCCGTGATTGGAGTTGTCGGCTCGATCGCCGTTCTCAAGATCTTGTTTTACGCCCACTTTGGGCTGGCCTGGCTTTACATCGGCGTTGGATATGGGATTGGATACGGCATATGGAGCCAAACCCGGCGCGGCAGCGTCGGTCTCGCCTTTGCGGCGATTGGGATCATGATCGCCAGCCTGTTCATCGCACATCTCGTCTATGCAGGCGACATTCTCAACCAGGCGCGGGCGCAGGGCAACGCAGATCCTGGGGTTACTATTTTTGACGCGCTCCCCGTCGCCATGAGCTCGTTCAGCCCGATGCACTGGGTCTGCATTTTGATCGGTCTCGCGGCATGCTGGCGCGGCGTTGAGCAGCAGTCCTCTTAGGATAAAACATCAGGAACACCCCTTTGTTTTGCGAAAGGCAAAACAAAGGGGTGTTTCTGCTTAACCGGCCGCTCCCGCTTTCGTCGCTTCCGGAACTTCCACCAGGCGCCCCGTTTTCACATCATAAACATAACCATAGATGGGAATATTTTTCGGGACGAGCGGATGCGCGCGTATTTTGCGCACATCATCCGTAACACTTCCGGTTTGATCGGCGATGGTCAGCCAATCGATATGATCCCCGGCATGGGAGCCTGGCCCCAGACCGATGTCGCGCCAGCCATTCTCGTCCACCACCGCCGTTTCCAAGCTGTTCGCGAGAAGGCCGCGAATCACCTCATTCGTGAAAAACTCCATTCCACAATCCGTATGGTGGATCACGAACCATTCCTTCGTACCCAGCAGTTTATGCGAGATTACCAGCGAACGAATAGCGTCGTCACTGGCGCGGCCACCGGCATTTCGGATGACATGTGCGTCGCCTTCGGCAAGGCCTGCGTATTTGGCGGGGTCAAGACGCGCATCCATGCAGGTTAAGATGGCGAACTGGCGCGCTGGCGGCAGAGCTAAAGCTGCTTTGGCTCCGAAATCAGCGGCGTAATCGGCGTTTGCCGAGAGGACTTCATCGTGAACAGTCGTCATGAGTGTTATCGCCTTTCCTAAAAGTGCCCGAATTCTTATTTTACTACAAAGGATATGGTTAAAGTAGTGATATTATAAATATTCGATGATAAAGGTCTCAAATAATCTTAATGCAGGAATTGCAGCGGCCGGTCGCGTATTGCACTCGCACACCCGCAATTATCGCGATCACACGTATTCCCAATCACAGGAGGGCTCTCACATGAGTTCACAGCCGAACTGGACAAAAATCGCGCAGTCGCCGCGGTTCCGCGCCCTGCTTGCGGACAAGACGGCGTTTATCGTTCCCGTCACCGCGTTCTTTCTCGCCTTCTACTTCGCCCTGCCGATCATGACGTCATACTTCGGCGGCGTACTGAACCGGCCGGCGTTCGGATCGGTTACGTGGGCCTGGGTGTTTGCGTTCGCTCAGTTCGTCATGACCTGGTCGTTGTCTTCACTCTACACCAAGCGCGCGGAGCGGTTCGATGCTCAGGTGGTTGAGATTTTGAAGTCCGAGACGGAAAAGGAATAACACGATGCATTCGCTTCCCTTCGTGCTGTTTCTGGCGATTGTCGCCATGACGCTCGTCATCACCTATATCGCCGCGCGAAAAACAAACAGCGCCAGTGAATTTTACACGGGAGGCGGCGGCCTCACCGGGTGGCAGAACGGCCTGGCGATCGCCGGCGATTACATGTCCGCCGCTTCGTTCCTGGGCATTGCCGGATCGATTGCACTGGCGGGTTTTGACGGATTCTTTTACAGTATCGGCTTTTTGGTCGCCTATCTCGTCGTGCTCTATCTCGTGGCGGAGCCGCTGCGCAACCTTGGCAAGTACACGATGGCGGATATGCTGGCGTCGCGCTTCCCGGAGCGTGGCGTGCGCGGCTGCGCGGCGGTGAACTCGATCGTTATCTCCATTTTCTATATGCTGGCGCAGCTGACCGGCGCGGGCGGTCTGATCCACTTGCTGCTTGGCATCGAAAACAAAACCGCCATCGCGATTGTCGGCGTGCTGATGACGGTCTATGTCATCTTTGGCGGTATGCGCGCCACAAGCTGGGTGCAGATCATCAAGGCCGTTCTGCTGATCGCGGGAACCATTGTTTTGTCGCTCCTGGTGCTGGCGAAGTTCGGCTGGAGCATATCGCACATGTTCGATCAGCTCCAGATCGTCACGCCGCTGAAGGAGAAGTTCCTGTGGCCCGGCAATAAATTCAAGGACCCACTGGATACGCTCTCGCTCAATCTGGCCCTTGTCTTGGGAACGGCAGGCTTGCCGCATATCCTGATCCGATTCTTCACCGTGAAGGACGCGCCCACGGCGCGCAAGTCGGTCGTCTCAGCGACTTGGCTGATCGGTATCTTTTACGTCATGACCATGTTCCTTGGATTCGGCGCCGCGGCCTTTGTGGGCCATGACGCGATTGTCGCCGCGCAAAAAGAAGGCAACATGGCCGCGCCGCTTCTGGCGAAGGCGCTGGGCGGCGACTTCTTGTTCGCCTTTATCTCGGCGGTCGCGTTCGCCACGATCCTGGCTGTCGTCACCGGTCTCGTGCTCTCGGCGGCGTCGGCGTTCGCGCATGATATCGATAACCAGATCATCAAACGCGGCAAGGCCACCGAGCAGGAGCAGATCGGCATGGCGCGCTACGCCTCTGTCGGCGTCTCCGTCATCTCCATCGCGCTCGCCTTGTTCGCAGGAAGCTTAAACGTCGCGTTCTTAGTCTCGCTGGCGTTCGCCGTCGCGGCGAGCGCTAATCTCCCGGTCATCCTGCTGACGATCTACTGGCGCCGCTTCAACGCCACCGGCGCGATGGCCGGAATGGCGGCGGGCCTTATCAGCTCTCTGGTGCTGGTGGCGCTCAGTCCGAACGTCTGGGACCCGGAAGCCGGCAAAGCGATCCTTCAGGGAACACCGCTCTTTCATCTCAAAAATCCGGGTATCTACTCGATCCCGATCGGTTTCCTCGGCGCGATCATCGGCTCGCTGGTGTCGAAAAAGCCGGACGAGGCGAAGTTCGACGAGATTCTGGTGCGCGCGCACACGGGCATGTCGCATACGCCCGCCGTGGATGAAACGGAGATGGTGTCTCATTGATGCCTGAAATGTTTAAGATGCTGGACGCATCCGGTTATGAAACGGAACCGTTCGACCGAGGCGCTCTTATTACTTACGCTCGCCAAGGGATCGTTCAGCCAACGACGCCAATATTGGAGATCACGACGGGGAGCTGGAAGCCTGCGTCCGAGCTTATTCGGCTCTGGAGCGACAGTCATGCGCCGCAGCCGTCAAGGTCGCAGTTGGGTGCAAGCAGCGGCTTGTCTGGCCGCACACTCGCGTTAGCGATCATTGGCGGCGCGGCGTTAGCTATCGCAGGGGGCTTCCTCGTGCTCAAATTCCGAGCGCGGCCCACGCCCGCCCCGCAGCAAACGAGTACAAATCAACCGCAAACCGTGATGACGGCGGACAGACGGTATGCTGTCATCGTGCCTTCCAATTGGGTTCAGAGAACAACGAAGCGTCCTGGTGGAGTTGAGTATACGAGTGGTCATCGTCACAGCGGCTTCGGTATGGCTCAAGTGTCTCAGGCCGTAATGACACCAATGGATTTTGCCACATACGTGGATGGTACGATCCGCGAGTCGTCGAATGCGACTGGCATGAACCCCATCGGCGCTCCAAAGCCTATCACAGTGAATGGATTTTCGGGGCTTCAGCAAGATGTCCGCAAGGGCAGCTTAGTAGACAATACGAAAATTCGCACGTCGGTACTGCAAACTCCATACGGAATTTATTCAATTATGACATTCGTAGATAGTAATTCAAATTTCAGTCTGGACGAATTGGACACGATTCCCAAGTCTTTTCGCCCCATGGCGACGGGCGCCGCCGCTCCATCGCCCCAATAGTGATGAGGCAAAAGAATATGGTTTCTCACGGATGCATAGTATGTTCAAGATGATTGACGCCGCCGGCGTGGAGTCGGCGGCGTTCGACGGCGATACGCTGGTTTCCTACGCGCGGCAAGGCGTTATTCAGCCTTCGACGGTCATCCTGGATGTCGCCGCAGGCCAGTGCATGCAAGCCTCTGAGCATCCACTGCTTGGAGGCGGCGCGCCGCCGCAGTATGCTCTCGGCAATCACATTCCGTATATCCCAAATTCACAGCCCGCCGGCAAAGCCTCCTCGGCGGCGCTCGCATTTGTCGTCGCGGGATTGGTGTTTCTTGTTGTCTTCTTTGGCCTCTCCGCGCTCAAAAAGCACTCCTTGCCTAGAGGCGCAAATCTTAATCAAGCGCAGACGATCGCCATGGCGGACGGACGTTACGGGCTTACCGCCCCCGCCGATTGGGTCCGAGAGAAAACGGACCATGACAACATTGTGTCTTATACCGCGTCCGGCGGCGAGGGCGGAGTAACAGCAATGCGCATCAATCAAACAACGACCGACCCTGGTGGCTTGATCGATCTGATGAATCAAACCGCCGCAATGGCGGCGCATGGAATGCAAGGCGCGCCGGTAGGAAACCCGACAGCCGTCACCGTCAACGGCTTCCCTGGATATCAACAGGAAATTCGGTTAAGCGGTATTATTCAAAACACTCAGGTTCGCTACACGGTGCTGCAGACGCCGGAAGGCGCATATGCCCTCACATTATTTGTCCACAGCCGGTCCCGGCAGAGTCTTTCTGACTTAGCAACGATCACACAATCGTTTCATCGGCTGCCTGTGGGCGCTTCCGCGCCTCTTTCGCGCTAGCGAGACCGAAACCCCACGAAAGAAGAAGCAATCTTGATGGCTGATATGTTCAAAATGATCGACGCCAGCGGCGCCGAATCGGCGCCGTTCGATAGCGATACACTGATCTCATACGCCCGGCAGGGAATTATCATGCCGGCGACGATGATCTTAGATATCACCACCGGCCGCTGGGCGCCGGCCGGGGAACACTCTCTGCTCGGCGGCGCGCCGCCGGCTTCCGCCGCAGGCGCAATCCCTCCGACGACGGGATCGCTAGGAAGCTACGTTCCTTACGTGCCGAACCCACAGGCCTCACG
>JAOQAA010000398.1 GCA_025963815.1 Capsulimonas sp. | reverse complement strand
CGCTCCTAGCTCCTCAGCAAACCGGCGGCGACGCATTTGCGCCGCCGCCTTTCCATGTCACTGTCAATCATTATCTTAACTCTGGAGTGTTCCTTGAAGTCCCTTAAGCTCGTCTGCTACGCATCGTTAATATTGGCCATTGTCCCGGCTGCGCACGCCAAGCCAGTCCAAAAACGTCCCGCATCGAAAGCGCGCCCCGCCGCTGCTCCCAGCATCGCACGAACGCTGCAAGGTTTCTATAACCACAGTAACGCCGCCGCCAATCGTCTTGATCTTGACGGCGCCATGCGCTACTATTCTCAGGATTTTAAAGTCGTTGATCCTCAGAAAAATGAATATGATCTTGGCGAAATTCGTTACCGATTGAGCGCGCTTTTTGACTCCGCAAAGTCGATCAAAGGCGTCACCACCGTCGCCAGCGCCACTCAGCGTGGTAACACAGCGACGGCCCTCATCCGAGAAGTCGTGCAGGGCGTGATTATCGATCCGAATACGGGCAGGAGAAGCACATTTACGGAGCGCCAGGTCGCACGCGACACCTGGACGCATACCGACGACGGATGGATGTGCACGGCATCGCAGCAGATTTCCGATACAGCAACACTCAACGGACGGACCGTTACCGCACCGAAATCGGACCAGGATAGCGCTTCCGGGGACGTAAACGCAACACCCGCCTTCGGCGCGATTCTCGGCAATCAGTAATAAGCCGCGACCGCATATCCTAGGGATAGGTTTTTCGGAAACGCCAGCTCATACGTTCCCCGGGTGTAAAACCCGGGTATTGGAAGCCTTCGGCCAGACGTCCGTCCCGGACTACAGAATTGGCATTCGATGGCCTAGTTCTCAGTCCGGAACGGACGTCTAGTCGCAAAGCGACTCCCAAGGCCCGAGTTTTATACTCGGGTTCTTTTGTCTGACTTTACGCTCGGTTCTTATTGGAACAACGCCACCAGCATCCCGATGAGCAGCCCCCGTGAAACCTAGGCATTTTTTAAATCTTCCATTCCCCGTTTTCATGGATTACCACCCCGTCAGCGTAGATCGCTCCCCCACCCGCCTCGAGACGCATATCGCAGACCATGTCCCAATGGACCGCCGAGGAGTTGACGCCGCCGGTCTCCGGATAGGCGTTGCCGAGCGCCAGATGGAACGTGCCGCCGATCTTCTCATCGTAGAGGGTGTTGCGGGTATAACGCTTCACGCCGTAGTTGTTGCCGATTGCGACTTCGCCCAGCGTTCGCGCCCCGGCGTCGGTCTCCAGCATCTCTTCTAAAAACTCCAGGCCACTGGAGGCTTCCGCCTTCACCACGCGGCCACTCTCAAACGTCAATTGAATGTCATGTACTTCGTGGCCCAGATGGGCCGTGGGGAACGTGTAGCGCACGCGTCCATTGACGGAGTTCTCTACTGGACCTGAGAACACTTCGCCGCTCGGAAAGTTGCGATGCCCGTCGGAGTTGACCCAGCGGCGGCCTTCGACGGACATCGTGATATCCGTATCGACGGCGACAAAGCGCAGATGCTTCACGCCGTTCAGATAATCGACATAGTGCTGCTGCTTTTTGGAAAACTCGCGCCAGGCTTCGGCGGGATCGTCCTGGTCCAGAAACATCGCGGACATCACGAAATCTTCATAGGCCCGCAGAGATATGCCTGCGTTCTGAGCCGCCGCCGGCGTAGGATAGAGCGTGAGAACCCAGTCGGCTTTCTTCGCCCCGCGCTCGGACAGCGACTTACGGATCACGCTGTTGGCCTTCTGCGCCTTCGCCTGCCGCGCGGGATCGACTCCAGACAGCCTCGCAGTGTTCGTCGGCGCCATGATCGTGCAGAGCGCGTCCACTGTCTCGAACTCGAACTTACGGATGGGAGAAACGAATTCCAATTGTGCGTCTCTGGCCGTGGTCAAGAAGACTTCATCCAAACCATCGAGCAGCACTTGAACGTGGGGATGCGCGCCTTGGCGCAGGGCTGATGCGTAGACCTCACGCGCCAGCGGTACGCCAGCCTCCTCCACACGGATCAGAAGCTGCTGTCCAGGCTTAAGGCTCAGACTATACTGGGTCATCGTATCGGCCCATTTTGTCAAACGGGGATCGTTCATAATTCTCTCCTCGATAGCTATCGGCGTAATTTTACATTCCCGAGATTAGAACACCATCAAAACAAAAAGCCCTCTTTCCAAGGTAAGAGTTTACCATGGAAAGAGGGCTCGGAATTCAGCGTAAGTTACGCTTTGAAGAGACCCTTGAACTCAGTCAGCGACTTGCGGAGCGAGTCCACGGTGGTTTCGCTGAGCGCCTTATCGCGGGCGATGGCTTCCGGTACGTCCGGATACTTCTCGCTCAGGAACGCCAGGAACTCGCTTTCGAAGCGGCGGACCGATTCGACCGGCAGACTGTCCAGGAAACCGGACGTCGCGGCGAAGATCGCCGGGACCTGCTTCTCCAGCGGGAGCGGCTGGTTCTGCGGCTGCTTCAGGATCTCGACGAGGCGAAGACCGCGCGCGAGCTGCGCTTGGGTCGCTTTGTCCAGGTCAGAAGCGAACTGCGAGAAGGCCTGAACTTCGCGGAACTGCGCCAGTTCGAGCTTCAATCGTCCAGCGACGTTCTTGTCCTTCATCGCCTTTGTCTGGGCGGAGCCGCCGACGCGAGAGACGGAGATACCGACGTTAACCGCAGGGCGGACACCGGCGTTGAACAGGTCGCTCTCAAGGAAGATCTGGCCGTCGGTGATCGAGATAACGTTGGTCGGGATGTACGCCGAAACATCGCCCGCCTGGGTCTCGATGATCGGCAGCGCCGTCAGCGAGCCGCCGCCACGCTCCTTGGACAGCTTCGCCGCACGCTCCAGCAAGCGGGAGTGCAGGTAGAAGACGTCGCCCGGATACGCCTCGCGGCCCGGAGGCCGGCGGAGCAGCAGAGAGACCTGGCGGTACGCCACGGCCTGCTTCGACAGATCATCGTAAACGATCAGCGCATGCTTGCCGTTATCGCGGAACCACTCGCCGATACAGGCTCCCGTGTACGGGGAGATGTACTGCTGCGACGCGGGGTCGTTGGCGGTCGCGGCGACAACGGTGGTGTACTCCATCGCGCCGGCTTCTTCCAGGGTGCGGATGATTGCAGCCACGGTGCTGGCCTTCTGGCCGATAGCAACGTAGATACAATAGACATCCGTGGTCTTCTGGTTGATGATCGTGTCGATCGCGATTGCGGTCTTGCCCGTTCCGCGGTCGCCGATGATCAGCTCACGCTGACCGCGACCGATCGGGATCATCGAGTCGATCGCCTTGATGCCGGTCTGGAGAGGCTCCTTGACGGGCTGGCGGTCGACGACGCCCGGGGACACGCTCTCAAGAAGCGCGAACTCGGTGGCGGCAATCGGTCCCTTGTCGTCAATCGGCTCTCCCAGTGCGTTCACGACGCGGCCGATGAGGGCCTCGCCGACGGGGATCTGAACGATCTTGCCCGTGCGCTTGACGGTATCGCCTTCACGGATGCCGGTTTCGGATCCGAGAAGAACAGCGCCGACGTTGTCCTCTTCGAGGTTCAGCGCCATGCCCTGAATGCCGCCGGGGAACTCCAGGAGCTCTCCGACCATGCAGTCCTTGAGACCGTAGATGCGCGCGATGCCGTCGCCGACCTGCAGGATGGTGCCGACGCCGACTTCCTCGATCTGCGACTTATAGCTATCGAGCTCTCGCTCGAGGATAGACGTAATTTCTTCCGGCTTGATGGCCAATTAAATAGCTCCTCCCTGTGTGCGGGACCCAAGCAAATGCGCTTCCAGGTTCTCCAGGCGGCCACGGACGCTTCCGTCGATGACCGTGTCCCCAATCCGCACGACGACGCCGCCAAGAATGGCGGGATCGACATGCGTGGTCAATTGTACGGTTTTGCCAGTCAGTGTCCGCAGGCTTCCGACCAGTCGGTCGGTCTGCTCTCCGGTCAGCGGAACAGCTGTGGTCGCGGTGGCGTCGACCACGTTGTGGAACTCCGCCAGCAGTTCACGGAAATCACGGATCGTCTCGCCGACAAGCTCCTCGCGTCCCTTGCGGATCAGCAGCTGGAGGAAGCTCAGCGTGGTCGCCGTAACACGGTCCCCAAATGCGTCGCTCGCCACCTTTGTCTTCTGCTCATCCGACACGAGCGGCTGGAGCAGGACCTCGCGCAGGTAAGGCACTTCCGCAAGGAAGCGCTCCACCAGCGTCAGGTCCTCGGCGACGGAATCAATGATCCCGTCGCGCTGGGCGACGCTGAACAACGCCGCTGCGTATCGCTTTGCGACTCGAGTATCTTTCATTAGGCGACCGTCCCCGTCTGGGCGCTGCTGCCGATCGCGTTTCCGCTGACGCCGCGGCCGTGCTCAACGATCGAGCCGGCGCCGACGCTGCCGATGAAGTCATCGACCAGGGCGGTGTGCCGGGCGGGATCGAGCGATTCGCCGATCACTTTGCCGGCGGCGGTCATGGCGAGGCCGACGATTTGCCGGCGCATCTCCAGGAACGCCTTCTGCCGTTCGCTTTCGCTGTCGCTGCGTCCCTTTTCGATAATCGCTTCCGCCTGCTGCTGCGCGTCCGCCACCAGGTTATCGCGCAGAGTCTGCGCTTCCTTGACGGCGGCCTGAATCTTCTCGCGCGCCTCGGCTTCGATGCCGGCGAGACGCTGCTCGTATTCCTTGCGCGACTGCTCCATTGCGAGGCGGTCGGCGTCGAGCTGATCGTAAGTCTTCTTGATCGTCGCTTGACGCTCGTCAAGAATGACGCCGATTTTCGAGAATACGAACTTTTGCAAGAGGACGAGCAGCACGATGAAACCGATCAGCTGCGTAATGATCAGCTGGGGCTCTATTCCAAGTGCGTGTAAAATCTCTTCCATTATTTATCCCGCAGGACTGCCTGCTAGTAGCTTAGTGAGCGGTCAGCAGCTGCGTGACCTGTTCCGCGGTCGGGAACTTGGTGAAAAGAATGAAGAAGATGACGAACGCGTAGATCGCCAGCGCTTCGATGATTCCCAGACAGATGAACATCGTCGTCTGGATCTTATCCGCAGCTTCCGGCTGACGGGCAATGCCCTGCAGCGCGGAGAAAGCGGCCATTCCCTGACCAATGCCCGCGCCGATAGCGGCGAGCGGAAGAACGAGAGCGGCTCCGAGGGCCAGAAGGCCAAAGTAAATTCCTGCCATGTGAGTGAACAATCTCCTTGAATGTCGTTCCGTTGAAATTTGCGTAGCGATTGCGAAACTTTTCGAGCGCGTGATGCGCTGTAGCGAAATATTAGTGCGAAGCCGTCGTTCCCGACAGGATCGCGTCTTCCGTGTGACCATGCTCGCCGTCATGACTATGGTCCGCAGTGGCGAGCCCGATATAAGCCGAAGACAGCAGTGCGAAGATACCCGCCTGAAGAACTCCGGTGAACAGCATCAGGAAGTAAACCAGGATCTGCGCCGGGATGTGGCTGGGATTGACCACATGGGTCACGATGTACGAGATGTAGTCTTCGCCGTAGATATTTCCGTAAAGACGCATCGCGAGCGACAGCGGCTGAGCCAGCGCGCCGACGATCTCCGTGACCAGGAACAGCGGCACCAGCCACCAGATGCCGGGACCGGTGAAGTGCTTCAAGTAACCGGCGAAGCCCTTCGTCTTGATGGACCAATATTGGACATAGAAGAACACAAAGATGGACATGCCCAGATTGACGCTGAGGTTCGAAGTCGGCGCTTTGCCGGGCGTGACGGATAGTAAGTTCGCCAGCAGGATGTACAGAAACAGCGCGGTAACTACCGGCACATGCGCGGCGCCGTTCGGCCCAAGCAGCCCCATGAACAGATTGCGCAGACCGCTGATCGTAAACTCAAAGAAGTTTTGAAGCCGTCCCGGCACACGCTGCGGGTTGCTGACGGCGGCGATGCCGAAACCCAGCAGGACTGCGCTGATTAGCAGTCCGTAGACAATACATGTGACCAGACTTGGATGTTCAAGCGGCTCTGTCGGCATATCGGTACTCGTATCCTTAATGAAGTCGAAAGTTCAGGGCGATCATTTGCGGATGCGCGAAAGGCGCGCCGCGGAGATCAGAATTCCAAGCTGCGTAATGCTGAAGCTGACAGTAAACGTCAGCAGAAACGGAATGATATGCTGCCGCGCAAACTGAAAGAGCAGCATCATTCCCACGGTCAGTCCGGCGTACTTCGCTAGCAGCAATCCAGCGAGCCGAAACAGCGCGGCGTTGCGCGCCGAGGCCGTATTGCCGAAGCGCAGGCCGGCCCGGCGGTCGCGCTCGGATTCGAGAAAATATTGCGGGACAACCCGGCTCACCAGATGCAGCGTCCAGATGACGGCGAATCCCGTCACGGCGCCGGCCAGCGCGCCCAGTCCCAGCCACATGCTGCCGATGAAGAACAGCACGGCCACAATCGCCAGATCCAGCCAGAACACGCCGCGCGCGATCTGGATGAACGGCGGCAGGCCACCCGGCTTCGGGGGCTCAATGTCGTCCGTCTTCGGCGTGTTATCGTTTTTCGTTTCGATCATCCCGGTTCCGGTTCTTCGACGTACTTGTGAGCAGACGGATCATATTCGTAAATCCGCCGACCGCTCCCAGCAGAACGCCGCAGATCGTAAACCATGGAATGGCGCCCGTTCGATTGAAGCGTCCGTCGAGAAGATGCCCAATCAGGACAAAGCCAAAAATAGTGACCCCAAGGGTGATCGCCGCCGTGATCGCGACCCCGTACCCCTGCACGCCCTGGGTCAACAGGTTCGGGTCGCTGTCCGCTTTCGATGCGGGCCGCGTTGGCGAAGCGGAGCGCGGCTGCTGAAGCCGAACGCCGTCAAGGTCGGGCCGCGTGTATTTCACTTCGGGCGGGAGAGGCAATGGAGCATGAGAATCAAAGCCGATATTCGGCGTTTCATCCCCTGTCTC
>JAOQAA010000397.1 GCA_025963815.1 Capsulimonas sp. | reverse complement strand
CCCTGCTGGACGGCGAAGGTCAAAGTAGAACGCGTTCCCGGAGAGGCGCCATCCCAGAACGCCAGGACAAAATCGGAAGCAGCGACGATTTCACGGTTGCGCAGAGGCCCCGCCTTTCGCCCAAGGCTCCAGTCGGCGCGGATCTCCGTCAGCGGAATCTCATGCGCACGCGCGTACCGCGCCGCCGCCGTGTCCACGCCGCGCGCGCCGCCGGAAATAATGCGTGTGATCGGGCCGGGCCAGTCCCGCAAAAACTCCCACACCAGCTCAATCGGCTTGAAGTCACGTGAGCCGACGACCGCAACATTCATCTCTGTTTCTCCACCAATTCACCCTCAATAACGCTTTTCTCCTATTATGACACAGGCAAGCGAGCATGTCATTCTTGAGAATAAACTAATGAAGTTGGCGATAAACACCATAATATTTACTGTGCCAAGCTCATGTAAAGGGGGAAACGGCGGGGACGCTCCGCCGAAACAACAGTCGAAAACGGCTGTAGCAATGATAGGCGAAGCAAGATGCAAATTATGAAATTAACCAAACGCGAATTAGAGATCCTGACCCATGTGATGCAGGGGAAACAGAGCCGTGAAGTCGCGGACATCCTTTTCCTCAGTAAGCGTACGGTCGACTTTCATCTCTCCAACATTTACACAAAGCTGGACGTAACTAACCGTGTTCAAGCGTTCCACAAGGCCAGCAAACTTGGGCTGCTCGCTGAGGAAACAATACAGCCATTGTACTATCGGTAATCCCGCGTTCGCCGTCGATCCCGCTTAATGCGGGATCGCGCGAAACTCAGTCTGGACTTTTCCGGTCTCGGGCGTAACTGTCACCAGCGTCCATCCTTCGGACTGCTTTCCCTTCGGCAATCCGAACGAGACGGGAGGCGTCGTGTAAAGCAGCACGCCGCCGGGCGTCATATTCTCCAGCGGATGATGCAGATGGCCCGACAGCACGGCGCGGACGCCGCCGCTGCGTTCAATCAGCGCCAGCAGCCGGGCGCGCGGCGCCGGCTCCACATTCCAGTACGTTCCTCCGGCCTCATCGGCCTTCGATTCGTACAAGGGATAATGGGTTAGCAGCAACGTCGGCGTCTTCGACGGCGCCAGCTCCTTCTCCAAAAACTCCCACTGTTTCGTTTCGATGGGCAAGCCGCTGCCGAGGATCGGTGTATTGAACGCGACGATCTTCACGCCCGCTACGGTCTTCGTGTAAAACGAAGGACCAAAAGCCGTCTCAAACTGCGTCACCCGCGCGGCGGTCACGCCGGAATCGGGTTTCGCGTCCTTGACGCCAAGCTTCGGCCCGACATCATGGTTCCCCTCGACGACGCACACCGGAGCCTCAAACCCCTTCACCAGCGCAGCGAAATTAGCGATCTGTTCCGGCTTGCCGCTTTGCGTCAAATCACCAGCGATCAGCACGGCGGACACATGCGCGGCGTTGACATCGGCGATTACGCGCTGAAAGCGCGCCGTGTAATTCGCCTCATCCCCCGATGCCGCTTCGTTGACGTGCGTGTCCGATAAGAGCGCGAATGTCACGGCGCCCTGCTCGGCCGGAGCCGCCTGTGCAGGGGACGAGATGGACAAAGCCGCGAATGCGCAGAACACGCCCGCGATCCAAAACTTTTTTCGCTTCATAAACTCCAGTGTCCCCACAGATCCATGGGATGATCGGTGTCGGTTTCCAGCCGCCCAACCGCCTCCTGCCTCACCCACTTCGCGTGTGTATCCAGCATCAAGAGATTGGCGCCGCCGGTATGGCGCGCATCGACGCCGCCAGTCATGACCAGATGCTTGGCGCAAGGTGTGCTGAGCTTCGCCTGTATGTTGGGATCGTAAAGCCCGACAAAACCTGCCGCAAATACGCTGCAGCCGAGTCCCGTGACCTGAGACCCTTTGGCGTCTTCGCTGTCGGCCATGAACATGAGTTCCGCCGGACGTGTGAACGCCGCCAATGTCAGCGGCGCCGGTCGGCCACTGACACTATTGGAGGTCGTCGCCCCATTGACCGCGTTCACGACATTGAAATTCGCTCCGTAAGTCGAGCTGTTGGCCGATGGCGTCTTGATGTCGCCGGTAAAGTCGGGGCAGTACCACGCCCGGCGCATTTTCACGTACGGATCGAGCGAGTTTGGCCAGTACGAACCGCCGCCGACATACAGCATCATCGTCTCATCGTAGTCCTGAGTATACATCGTGGCGGCTGTTCCCAGCTGCTTGAGGTTCGAGAGGCAGCTGATTTGCCGCGCCTTTTCCCGCGCCTTGGCGAAGACGGGGAATAAAATCGCGGCGAGAATCGCGATGATCGAGATCACGACGAGAAGCTCGATCAGCGTGAAGCCGGCGGCGTGTCGTTTGATTGTATGGTTTTGAATTGCTGGCATAGTTCTTTTACCTAAGCGGCGGAAAGAAGACCGGTCAGATCGACCGTCTTCCAGAGGCGGCGTCCGAGGCCGTTGTACAGAGATGCGGAGACCTTGCCGCCGCGTACCGAGACGACGGAGTATCCCGTGGCGTCGGCATAGTCGAAGTGGCGAATGTGGG
>JAOQAA010000354.1 GCA_025963815.1 Capsulimonas sp. | reverse complement strand
AAGCGCTGGTCTCGATCGACGTCAACAGCGGCAAGTTCACGGGGACCACTGGTCTCGCCGATACGATTCTCAAGACCAATCTCGAAGCCACGGAAGAGATCGCCCGCCAGCTGCGCCTGCGCGACCTGGGCGGCATGATCATCCTGGACTTCATCGATATGGACAGTCCCCGGGACAAGAAGACCGTCATGGACGCCTTTGTCAAGGCGCTCAAGGACGACCGGTCCCGCACCAAGATTTCCAGCATCTCCGCCCTCGGCCTGATCGAGATGACGCGTAAGCGCACCGGCGAAACGGTCGACACGGCGATGACCGAGATCTGCCCGTACTGCCACGGCCTCGGCCGTGTCGACAGCGCCGAAACCGTCTCGCTGAGTGTCGAACGTGAACTGCGGCGTCTCGCCGCCACGACGCAAAGCGAAGCCTTCGTGGTCACCACCCACCCGGATGTCGCCGCGCACCTCGTCGGCGCGCAGGGCGAGGATCTGGAGATGCTGGAGCGCCAGCTGCGCCGCTCCATCTACGTCCGCTCCGGCCCGTCCTGGCACCATGTCGAGAAATACGACATCGACCAGACCTCGATCCAAAAGGTCGAACAGACCCTGGCCGTTCCGCGCCGTGGGCAAACGGTGGAATGCGTCGTCTCCCGTGACGATCCGCATGGCGAGCGCGCCCCGTGGGCGATCTCGTACTTATTGCCGCAGCGAGCGTTCCAGGTGGACCTGGCCAACGGCGCCAAGTACGCCGGCCAGACCGTGCGTGTCCGTTTGACCGACGTCCGCCGCTCCATCGCGATCGGCGAAGTCGTCGGCGGCGCCTCCAAGGGCGGCGGAAACCGTGAAAACGGCAGCGGTGGCGAGCGTACGGGCGGCGGCGAACGCCATCAGCCTCGTGAGCGGACGCCTTCGAATTAAAGATTTGCGCTAAAACTCAACGCGAAAATTTGGGTTTTAGCGCATTTGTGCGCGTGTTTCACGCCATCCACAGTAAATATATGACCATTAACCCTTGACAACGGCTGGTCGTTTCTGTCATACTACTAGCCGTTGTCTTGTTGATTGCGAAAGGAAACGAAAGCATGTACGCTATCGTCCGCGCCGGCGGAAAGCAATATCGAGTTGAAGAGAAGAACATTATCGCGGTCGATAAGTTCGAAGGCGCCGCTGGCGACACCGTAACACTGGGCGAGGTGCTTTTTATCGGTGGTGACACCCCTCAGTGGGGCGTTCCCGTCGTTGTGGGCGCGACCGTGACCGCGAAGATCCTGGCTCAAGCCAAAGCGAAGAAGATCGACGCCTTCACCTATAAGGCGAAGAAGAACGTCCGCAAGCATTGGGGACATCGCCAGCAGATCACGCGTGTGCAGATCGAGTCCATCAGCGCCGGCTAATCGCCGTCAGCGTTGGTTCATCCGCCATTATTTCAATCAGGAGAGTTTACCATGGCCCATAAAAAGGGCGTCGGGTCCACACGTAATGGACGCGACAGCAACCCCAAGATGCTCGGCGTGAAAGAATTCGCCGGCGAAGAAGTTCGTGCGGGCAACATCCTGCTCCGCCAGCGCGGCACCCAGTTCGATCCGGGAGTCAATGTCGGCATGGGCCGGGACCACACCCTGTACTCCTTGATCGACGGCTTCGTCGAGTTCGAGGGACACAGCAAGGCCACCCGCCGCATCAGCGTTTACCCCGAGCGCGTCCAGCACTAAGCGCCCGCAAATAGCGCTCCGCGCACACAAAGATTGAGCCCCGTCGCCATGCGACGGGGCTTTTCTCGTTGGGGAGCAGCGGCCTCCTCTCCCAGATGACCTACCCCCGGCCTTCGGCCGACCCCTCCCTTGAAGCAGGGAAGGGTT
Organism: Capsulimonas sp.; assembly: GCA_025963815.1. Lineage (GTDB taxonomy): Bacteria > Armatimonadota > Armatimonadia > Armatimonadales > Capsulimonadaceae > Capsulimonas. Next base: position 3,532 of record JAOQAA010000354.1, on the reverse strand, counting down.
GGTAAGAGATTCTTGAACGAAAGCCGCTCTCGATAACAAAATCCTAATTACCCTTCCCTGCTTCAAGGGAGGGGCGGCGCGAAGCGCCGGGGTGGGTCATCAGGGAGAGGGGGCCGGGAGCATCTTGCCTACCCCAATAAAATCTGCGTCCGCTCCTCCGTCGCAGCTTCCGCCATCGTCCCATCCTGCCACACATACTTCAATCCCTCCGCGAGCGTAAACCCGCCATGGTTCCCATGCCGGTCGATGGCGACCATGCTCATCGCCGGCGGAATCGTGGCCGGCAGTGGCAGCAGCGCAAGGTCCGCCATGGTCTCGTGACATGCCTCAGAGACGCTCAGGCCGCGTGCGAGGGCGGCGACGGTCATCCGGGCGAGGCTGGCGCGGATGGAGAGCTCTCCGAGGCCCGTGCAGGCGCAGGCGCCGTAACGGTCATCGCAGTAGTTGCCGGCGCCAATGATCGGGCTGTCGCCGACGCGTCCTGGGTATTTGAACGCCCAGCCCGAGGTGCTGACGGCGCTGGCGATGTGTCCGTGATCGTCCAGCGCGAGGAAGTCCACGGTGCCGACTGTCTTCTCAGGATCCTGCGCCATGCGCGCCTGCACTGTGAGGGAAGCGCCGGCAAATCCTGGCCGCTGTGTGACGCGCCGCCATGCCGCCTCGGCTTCGGGCGTGAGCAGTGTCATCGGTTCAAAACCATGCTCGGCGGCGAACTGCGCCGCGCCTTCGCCTGCAAGAAGCACGTGATGCGGCAGTTTATCTAAGATCGCGCGCGCCACGGAAATGGGATGGGGAAAGCCGCGAATGGCGGCGACGGCGCCCGCCTGGCGCGTGGCGCCCTCCATAATGGAGGCGTCCAGCTCGACCTCACCCAGGATGTTGGGGTATCCGCCAACGCCCACGGAATGATCATGCTCATTTCGCTCCACTTCGCGCGTGGCCGCCTCCACGGCGTCCAGCGCCGAGCCTCCGGCGCGCAATATCTCGATAGCGGCCCCGATCCCCACTTTTCCGTTTTCACTGGCGACGACAAGCATATTCTCTAACCCTCAAGTACTCGATTTTTGGTTTCAATGATCCACGGCAGAAACAATAGCCCGATCAGTGGCGCGGCGGCGACAAAGCAGAGGGTGTGCAGGATACTGCCCAGAGCGCTTGGCCCCGCCTTGGCGTAGCTGCCGACAATAAACGGCCCAATCGCGGTGATGAACCGTCCCGCATTGTAGCAGAAGCCCGCGCCGGTGGCGCGCAGGCGGGTGGGGAAGAGCTCCGGCAGATAATAGGTGCAGGCCCCAAACACGCCGAAGACGGTGACGCCAATGGGGAAAAACAGCCAGAGCTGCGTGATCGGCTCCCAGCGATGGCCGAACGCCGTGAACAGCGCGGCGGCCGAGCCTAAAAAGTACACGCCGAACATCGTGCGCCGGCCCAGGAACTTGGCGGCGGGGATCGTCAGCAGTGTCCCAAGCAGACCGCCCAGATTGAACGCACTGGAGCCGAGGGTGATCCAGGCCGTCTTGAGCGCTCCCGTGTCGTGCGCGCTCAGCTTTTCCCGCGCGGCGGTCGCGAGCGCCATGTCGGCGGCAATGACTTGCAAAAATGCGTTGCAGGTCCACCAGGTGATGAGAATGGTCAGCGCCGGGAGAAAACCGCTGAGTGTCGCCATGCGATACTTCGGCGTGAACAGTTCTCGGATGCGTCCGCGCTGATCCGCCGCGCTCTTTTCCCAGACTTCGGGCTCTTTGACTAGTGTGCGCACGAAGAATGCGAAAGCCGCCGGGATCAAGCCGCAGCCCAGCACCCAGCGCCAGGACGTTTCGGGATGATCCGCGAGATAGACCGTGGAGATCAGACTGTTGACGAACACCGCTAAAAACAATCCCAATGGGGCGGAGGTGTAGAGCAAGGCGCCTGCCTCCACACGGCGCTTCTCTGGGACGACTTCCGCGACCAGCGACGCCCCCGCAGCCCACTCGCCGCCAATGCCCAGGCTCGCAATGAATCGAAACAGAAGCAGCAGCGGCAGAGACGGGGCGATGGCGCAGGCAGCCGTGCCGAGCGAGTAGAGCAGGATCGTCAGCATCAGCGTGCGCGAACGTCCGATCCGGTCCGCGATCTTGCCGAACACGATCCCGCCGATGGCCCCGCCGACAAGAAGAATGGAGGTGGCGGCTCCTGTCCAATACGCCGTCGCGTGCTTGGCGGCATCGCTGCCGGGCTGGAGGTGCAGCAGTGAGGGAACGCAGTTGGGCGCGACGAAATTGAACAGCAATCCGTCGAACACATCGAAGCCCCAGCCGAGCCACGCGGCGAAGAGCACGGCCCATTGGTAGCCGTTCATATCCAGAAGCTTTTTGCGCCCTGCGGGAGCGGCGTCGACGGTGGCGCTTTTATTGCTCATTCGAATATTGTCCTTTTGGGGATGTTCTCACCAAAGCCGAGCCTCCTTCGGCATCAGCAGGCGCTCGACCACGGCTCCGCGATCAAGATGGGTTGCGACGATCTCTTCGACATCATTGGGAGAAACGCCGCTATACCAAACCCCTTCGGGATAGACGACGAGGTTAGGGCCGATCAGGCATGGCGTTAAACAACCGGTCGCCGTCACCTTGACGCCGGCGGGCCACCCGCGCCGCGCGATGGCCGCGCGAAAGGCGTCGGCGATTGCCGAGCCGCCGCGTGGTCCGCAGCTTGACAGGGGGCTGTCCTCTGGACGCATGTTTCCGCAAATGAGAAAGTGGTATTGGATGTTATGGCTGTTTGGTTTCACGGTTCGTTCCCTGTAGTTCGGCGGAGGGCGAGCGCATTCCTGTCTGGGAACTCAGAGGCCTGTAATATTCGTTCTAATAGTGGGTACTATCAGTGCAATGGCGCCGTGCGCCCCGTGGAGATTTTAGAAGCAATGAACAACAATCCTTATTATAGCGTGCCGAGGTCGGCCGTGGGGGAAACCACGCTGATCCAGCGCGTGTGTTACCTGCTGGCGACCAGTCTTTTGGTGACAGCCGGCGCCGCCTGGTGGGCGGCGACCGCCAATCTGCCTCGGGGGCTGTTCCTGCCGCTGGCGATCGGAACGATCGTCTGCGTCTTCGCCATCTCGTTCACGCGCCGCCAGCCGGTCGTCAGCCTATTGCTGCTCTATGCCTTGAGCGTCATGGAAGGCTTGATTATGGGGCCGGTGCTGGGCATGATCGCGCGCGGTTTCACGATGGGGCCAATGATCATCGCGGAATCCGCTGCACTCTCCGCCCTGCTTGTCGTCGGCCTCGGAAGCTATGTCTGGATCTCGAACAAAGACTTCGGCGGTCTGGGCAAGATGCTCTTCTGGGCGCTCATCGGTCTGCTCGTTGTGGGCGTCATCAGCATGTTCGTGAACATGGGTGGCGCGGGGACGCTGATCTATTCGCTCGCGGGAACGGCGATTTTCTGCGGCTTCGTGCTGTACGATGTCTCGAACATCAAGCATCGCTTCGGTCCTGAAGATTACGTGATGGCGACCGTGCAGCTGTATCTGGACTTCATCAACCTGTTC
>JAOQAA010000353.1 GCA_025963815.1 Capsulimonas sp. | reverse complement strand
TTCGCAGAGATCCAGCCCCAGACGAGCCTTAAACCAGAGCCGGTCGCCGTCGCGCAGGGACAGCAGGGCGATCGGCGCGCCGCAGATATGCGCGGCGAGTCGGACGAGATCTTCGAAGTCGTCCTCTTGCGCCGTCTCAAAAAGATGGCGCAGGTCTGGCGCGTCCATGCTTGTCTCTTCCTTGCGATGTTCAATGGTAGGAACGGTAGTAGTCATCCGCTTTTAATATTCGGAAGAAACGTGCCCTCTCATTATTCCGTATTTTAGTCAGGTTGTAAAGTGAGAGCGTCTTCGGAGTTTCGACTTGACGGCGGACGGGGACTCTTTGGGCAGTGAGGGAAGTAATCATGCGATATATCACTATAGAGACTCCGGGCGGTCCGGAGGCGCTGACGCTTGTCGATGGCCCTGCGCCTACGCCTCGCGAGGGTGAAGTCTTGATCCGTGTCGCGGCGGCGGGTGTCAACCGTCCCGATATCGCCCAGCGTCAGGGCGCATATCCCCCTCCGCCGGGCGCGTCGCCGATCCTGGGAATGGAGATCGCTGGAACGATCGCGGCGCTTGGCCCGGGGGTTGAAAGCCATAAGATCGGCGATCAAGTCTGTGCGCTGGTGAGCGGCGGCGGGTACGCGGAATACTGCGCGGCTCCAGCGGCGCAGTGCCTCCCCATTCCTCAAGGACTGAGCTTGATCGAAGCGGCGGCCCTGCCGGAGACTTACTTCACGGTCTGGACCAACGTCTTTCAGCGCGGTCGCCTTCAGCCGGGCGAGACCTTTCTCGTCCATGGCGGAAGCAGCGGCATCGGGACGACGGCCATCCAACTCGCGCATCAGTTCGGCGCGCGCGTGATTGCCGACGCCGGTACGGAGGAAAAATGCGCCGTCTGCCGCTCGCTTGGAGCGAACCTGGCGATCAACTACAAAACTCAGGACTTCGTCGCCGAGGTCAAACAGTTCACCGAAGGGCGCGGCGTGGACCTGATTCTCGACATGGTCGGCGGCCCGTACTTTTCGCGCAATCTGGCGGCGCTCGCCCGAGAAGGCCGCCTCGTCCAGATCGCGTTTTTGCAGGGCGCCAAAATTGAAGTCGATCTCACCCTCTTGATGGTCAAGCGCCTTACCGTCACCGGATCGACGCTGCGTCCGCGCACCGTCGCCGAAAAAGGAGCGATCGCGCGAGATCTTCACGAGCGCGTCTGGCCGCTCTTGGAAAGCGGCAAAGTAAAGCCTCTGATTTATCGCACGTTCCCGCTCGCCGACGCCGCCCAGGCGCACGCGCTGATGGAGAGCAGCGAACATATCGGAAAGATCGTGCTGACGGTATCATAGCAATAGGATCGGCAACGATGGCGACGGAACTTCTCTCGCGTTTCGTTTGTATGAAGGACGAGACGCCGTGCCAAGGCGTGGGAGGATCGGTGGATTATGGACGAAGATGAAGCGAAAGTGCATGACGCATCGGAACACGAGGAGAAGACGGAGCCTGAGAAAAAGGTGAGGTCGCGATTCGCCGAGGAAGCGCCGTCGCCGATCCTTGTGCCGAGGCGGCGGCTGCAAATGCAGTCGCGGCGCGACTTCCTGATCTACGGGGCCGGCGCGATCGCGGCGGCGTCCGCATTCTGGTGGCTGCTGCCGGACGACACGCATGGGCGTGTGCTCACCCAGGCGCAGAAAGCGCGGCTGGATTCGCTTCAGGCGCGGACGGGGCTGACGGCGGCGCGTAAGGAAACGCTTTTAGGGAAGGCGCTGACCTTCGACGACGATGTCGCCGAAGCGTTGTACTCGCCCAATCGCACAGTCCCTACCTACGCCAAATCTCAGATCATGCCGGATCTACGCAACAACTACGGGGGCGGGACGCCCGAACCCGACTATATCCCCGACTGGACTTTGAAATTGGACGGCCTCGCCGCCGGCAAGCCGCAGACTCTGAGGCTGCACGACCTGGTGACGCGCTTCGGCCATCACGACGAGATCACGCGCCTGGTCTGTGTGGAGGGCTGGAGCGCCATTGCCTGGTGGGGCGGCCTGCGCTTCGCGGACCTGCTGCGCGCTTTCCCACCCGCGCCCGATGCGCGCTGGGTCAACATGGAGTCCGCCGTCAATGTGGACACCGACGGCAATTCCGATCCGTACTATGTCTCGATCGACCTCGGCACGGCGCGGCACTCACAGACGCTGCTGGCGACCCATCAGGACGGCAGGCCGCTCACCGTGGAGCACGGCGCGCCGCTGAGATTAATCGCGCCAATGAAGCTGGGCCTCAAGAATATCAAGGCCGTCACCCATATCACCTACACAGCAAAAGAGCCCGCCGACTACTGGAACGAGCACGGGTATTCCAAGTACGACGGCATTTGATCGTTTGCCGACAATCCCCCGTCGCTCCGATAATCGTCTTCGGCCCGTCGTTTCCCGCTTAACGGAGAACTGACGGGCCGAAACTATTTGTCGGATAGCGAAAATACTTTAAAATACTTTTCCCACGATGAACCCCTGGACGGCGTTTGCTCCCTCTCTATAGTTGTAGGCGCCAAATGATGATGATTACCGTGGACAATCGAATAGTGGAAGCTGCGTGCGGAGGCGACTGCGAAGCCCTCGAATATCTGATACGCGTCGCCCGCCCTGACGTGCGGCGGTACGCCGGGCGCTATTGTGTCGCGTCGGATGTGGACGACGCCGTGCAGGAATCCCTGATCATCATGTCTCGGCGCTTGCCTGCACTGCGAACTGTCACGTCCTTTACAGGCTGGCTCTTCCAAATCGCGCGTCGCGAGTGCCAGCGCATGGCGAGAAAAATGCTCCATCAGGAGGTCCCGCTCGATGAGGTCCTCGAGCAGCGTTATCTCTCCCGGAATGAGGATCTTGAGCTTCGCATGGATATTGCCAGCGCGATCCAATCGCTTCCCGATCACTATCGCGAAACAATCGTATTGCGCGATTTTGAAGAACTGACAATTGCGGAAATCGGCCAGCGGCTTGGACTGTCGCCCGATACCATCAAGACACGGCTTCGGCGTAGCCGAGTGCTGATTCGTGAACACCTACTGGCTTAAAGCAATGGGGAGTTTATATTATGTGTCCAATGAAAACGAGGATGGTCCATCTTGCGCGTGGCGGAATAGGATTGGTGTTTGCGATTGCAGCCCTGCTGATCGCCGGTCGATTTCCAGTCGTCGCACTGTTGCTGGGAGGCGCCGCGCTGATTGCATTCCGGGGGTGTCCGATGTGCTGGATTGCTCAGCTTCTCAAAGGAGGTTCATGAAACGGTCAGTGCGTCAATTCATTTCCAAATCGTCTTAAGGAGACACTCATGATACTCTCAACGAAACCATATCTCGCGCTTGCTTTTGCCGCCGCTGCTCTTGTGGGAATAGCAGCCGCGCCGGTTGCCGCCGCTTCATCCCCCAAAACTGGACATCACAAAATGCCGGCGGCCCATACCATATATCTCTGCAAAGACTATAAAGTCTTCTTCACGCCATCCGTGGCCAAGAAAATGGGCTATAAAGACAAAATGGGGCATCCACTCGTCAAAGCAAGTAAAACGCCGGCCGGATACATGGACGCCAGCAAAATGAAGATGTCGCAGTAAGGCAGTCTGAAATAGGAATATTCGGCCCGCCGTCTCCGGGGAAGGGAGAAACGGCGGGCCGAAATCGTGTCCGAGTTCCCCATTATTGGGGCGGAGGGGTCGAAACTAATCGGATTAGAGCGAGCGGTCCCAGTTGTTGTGGGTGTCGTCGATGTAAGTCTGGACAGGGATGACGGACTTGACGTGGCCGTCGGCGAAGCCAACATTGGCGCGTCCCTGATGGCGGGCGTGGAGCGCCGCCTGCGAGTTCAAGTTCGTCCACGCCGGATCAAGTGAGACGGAGTTTGCGGTGTTGCCCAGGAGATACTGCGGCGTCAGCGATCCGCGTGAGACGGTGCTATCGGCGCGCTGCGTATCGCCGATCAGGATCAGGTTCGCCGGGCTATTGAGCGCCGCGAGGGTGGTGTCCTTGTTAACGCCGATGTTTGCGCCATGCGCCGTCTGGAAGTAGGTGACCGCCGCCGCGCTGGCGCCGGGCGTGCCGTCCGCATTGGTGTTGCCTTCGTTAATGTTGAAGCCGTAGTCGTTGGGCCAGTAGACGTTTGCGCTGGTCGGACCGGAAAGCGGCTGCGGGGAGGGCCATGCGACGGTGGCGGAAGGATCGTGCCAGATATTGCTGCCCTGGCTGGTCTTCAGGCCGCCCTTGATATACGGCTCCAAGCGACCGCGGATGCTGAAGACGGCCGCTGAGGCGGGATCGTTGACCAAGCCCGCCGGCGCTTCGCGCTCGGTGACGGTTGGGAAGAAACGCTCGTCATTGTCCTGCAGATACTGGAGCGTGGCGAGACCGAGCTGCTTGAGGTTGCTGACGTCCGTGGCGGAGCGGGCCTTTTCGCGGGCCTGGGCAAAGACGGGGAACAAGATAGCGGCGAGAATCGCGATGATAGCGATAACGACGAGCAACTCAATGAGAGTAAAGCCCTTGCGGGAGGATCGGACATTGGACATTTGGGTGATCTCCTTGGTAATAGTACGAACGAATAAATGACGGCTCCATGCGTTCTTGCCGGCTTTTGCCTCCCGGCGCGGCGAAGCGCCGGGAGGTTCATAGACGCGACAAGGCCCCGCAAGCCATCGGCGATGGATAATTATTCGCCTGGCGTCTGCGGGGCCTCTCGTTGACGAGTCAGCCACATCATTTTGGGTTGATTGCGAGCGTTTGCCCGCTTGATTAATACTAGTATACCACTAATGATAGTGTTTTACTAGTCTATTTAAAATTAAACAAGACGAATTTTTT
>JAOQAA010000302.1 GCA_025963815.1 Capsulimonas sp. | reverse complement strand
AATCCTCGCTACCGATAAATCTCCGCGCCGCCCGCTACGAACTCCTTGGACTTCTCTTCCATGCCCGCCGCCAGCGCCTCGTCCTCACCGGCCAGTTTGAGTTTGGCGGCGTACTCTCGGACATCCTGCGTGATGCGCATGGAGCAGAAGTGGGGGCCGCACATGGAGCAGAAGTGGGCGACTTTCGCGCCTTCCTGGGGGAGGGTCTCGTCGTGGAATTCGCGTGCGGTCTCGGGATCGAGGGACAGATTGAACTGATCTTCCCACCGGAATTCAAAACGGGCTTTGGAAATGGCGTCGTCCCACGCCTGCGCGCCGGGATGGCCTTTGGCGAGATCGGCGGCGTGCGCGGCGATCTTGTAGGTGATGACACCGTCCTTTACGTCCTTTTTGTTGGGGAGACCGAGATGCTCCTTGGGAGTGACATAGCAGAGCATCGCGGTGCCATACCAGCCGATCATTGCGGCGCCGATGGCGCTGGTGATGTGGTCGTAGCCAGGCGCGATGTCCGTGGTCAGAGGTCCCAGGGTGTAAAACGGGGCCTCGCCGCACCACTCTAACTGCTTCTCCATGTTCTCCTTGATCATATGCATCGGCACGTGACCGGGGCCTTCGTTCATGACCTGGCAGCCGTGCTCCCAGGCGATCTTGGTCAGCTCGCCCTGTGTTTCGAGTTCGGCGAATTGCGCTTCATCGTTGGCGTCCGAGATCGAGCCGGGGCGCAGTCCGTCGCCGAGGGAGAACGAAACGTCGTAGGCCGCCATCAGCTCACAAATCTCATGGAAGTGCGTGTAGAGGAAGCTCTCCTTGTGGTGGGCCAGACACCATTTCGCCATGATGCTGCCGCCGCGGCTGACGATGCCCGTGCGGCGCTGGGCCGTCATCGGGACGTAGCGCAGCAGAACGCCGGCGTGGACGGTGAAGTAATCGACGCCTTGCTCCGCCTGTTCGATCAGCGTATCGCGATAGATTTCCCAGGTCAGATCCTCGGCCTTGCCGTTGACTTTTTCCAGCGCCTGGTAGATCGGGACGGTGCCGATGGGGACGGGAGAGTTGCGCAGTATCCACTCGCGGGTTTCATGGATGTTCTTGCCTGTCGAGAGGTCCATAACGGTGTCCGCGCCCCAGCGCGTCGCCCAAGTCATCTTTTCGACTTCCTCTTCGATGCTGGAAGTGACGGCCGAGTTGCCGATATTGGCGTTGATCTTCACCAGGAAGTTGCGGCCGATGATCATCGGCTCCAGCTCTGGGTGATTGATGTTCGCGGGGATGATCGCCCGTCCGCGCGCCACTTCCGAGCGCACGAATTCCGGCGTAATGATCTCGGGGATCGCCGCCCCGAAGCTGTGTCCCGGATGCTGCCCCGCCGACGCCGACCGATCGCGCCCCTGGTTCTCTCGAATCGCGATGTATTCCATCTCCGGAGTAATCATCCCCGCGCGAGCCAATTGAAGCTGTGTCACCAATCCCGATCCGCGCAGCGCCAATCGGGGACGGGGCATCGGCAGGTTCGGATCGCTGTGTCCGGCGATCGGCTTGTAGCTGGGGATAACCTCCACATACTCGCCGCGCGCTCGGATCCACTCGGCGCGCAATGGGGCCAGTCCCTCACGGATATCGACGGTTATGTTGGCGTCCGTGTAAGGACCGCTGGTGTCGTAGACGCACAGCGGCTCATTGGAGGTGACTGGCCCGCCGTTGTGCGCGTGGGTGGGGGAAAGCGTAATTTCCCGGTGGGGAACTTGTATCTGTGGGTGAATAATGCCCGAAGTGTATACTTTTTGAGAATTGGGAAAGCGATAATCGCTAGATAGTGTCGAGGCTTTTTCTGCCGTATCGGTCGTCATTGTAGAGTGTCTCCTCGAAACTGCGCCGTGTATTGCGAACGCAAAAAGGCCGCTGTCCCGGAAAACGGGACAGCGGCCACTATGGAGAACTCCAAAGAAAAGCTGCTGATGCCCCGCTTCCCTCCGCCGGTATGATCCGGATCAGGTTCTTGGGGTCTGCTTCTGTGTAAGCTTCTCAGCCGGCAATAACTCCCGGCGCCCCCAGCGGTGTAATTCAGTTGTCACGGGCATTATGGCGGCTGGCGACGCGGTTGTCAATCCTCGCTGTCTGCGTATTTTTATTGGGCTTGCTGTCCCCCGCGCTTTCGCTGCATCTCTTGGTAATGATCCTGCGAGTATTGCAGCACGGCGGACGCCGCTGCGGTTTCCGTGGAAGAAAAATCGGAATTGTCGCGCGTCCATAGGTTCTTGCCATTGACGGATAGCGTGTCCTGTGGCTTCCAGCCTTTGACATGACCGTCGGCGAACAGATATGCGGATTTCGACTGATATCCCGCATACAGCGCACCGCGGTTTTTGCCGTGGCCGAACTCGGACGTAAACGCTTCGGGTAGTGTGACGTTGATATCGTTGTACGCTGCCGTTGTCTCGGTCAGCAAGGCTGTTGCCGCTGGGTTTTTGATATCCTGGAGCTTCGACTTGCCGCCGTAAACATCGCTAAACGGACCGCTGGCGCCGGGCCGTGCGACGGTCGTGGAGTTGACGGCGTAAGAGCGATTGTAACCGTCGTGTTCGAGGTCCGGTTCCTTGGCCGCGCCGTTTTCCCAGGATTGATAAATCGCCTCGTTCTTCACATAGGGATAGAGGATTCGGCGCCAAGACACCAGTTCGTGATTGTAACCTGTGTATGCCTGACGCGGCGGCAGATATTGCTCGTTGTCCTCGGCATACTGAAGCATCGCCAGCCCGATTTGTTTGGGATTGGAATAAGGGCTGGGACCGGAATGACTTCCTGCTTTCGAAAAGACCGGATACAACACGGCGGTAACAACGCCGATGATGGCGAGAACCGCCAGAAGATCGCGGCGTGATACGCCTGCGTTACGTCTCATCGCTGACCTCCCTTTTCTTGATCTGCCGGAAATTGCAGTACTGCCAATGCTTGAGAGTTTTCCGTGTCCGAGAAGTTCGAGTTATCGCGCGTCCACATGTTCACGTTCTGATTGAGCGTGTCCGAAGGATGAAGATATTTCACGTGTCCATCGACAAATCCATAATTCGATCCGCCCGTGTGGCCAGCATACAACGCTCCTACCGGATTCCCGGCGTGAAATTTGTGTGTAAATCCATCGGGAAATGTCAGATTCATGTCATTGAATGCCGCCGTCGATTCCGCCAGCGAAATCACGCTTGCAGGAGACGCGATTTCGGCGATCTGCAATTTTCCGCCATAAGCATCGCTGAATGGGCCGCTTGCTCCAAGCTTGGCCACAGTTGTTGAATTCGCGGCGTATGATCGGTTAAATCCATCTTTCTCGATATCAGGCCATTTGGCGACTGGATTGTCGGGGCATTGGTAAATCTGAGTACTTTTCACATACGAGTTAATGATAGCGCGCCAGGAGACTACTTTTCCATTTGCGTCGATGCGTGCTTGCCTCGGTGGATAAAACTCATCATAATCCTGAACGTATTGGATAATGCCTAATTCTATTTGTTTCAAGTTGGAAGGACATGAGGCTTGCCTACGCCCATCTCTTGACTTTGCAAACACAGGAAACAATACTGCCGCTATCACAGCCACTAAGATTAAAACGATGATGACTTCCGCAACTGTCACACCTGCTTTACGATACATTGACCGACCTCCTTCGTAAGAATAAATAGTCCAAAGCTGTACCGATGACAATACCAACGGCGTAGGCAATGATATTATTCCACGAAAAGATATGTCCGAAGATTAACGCGCCGAATGTCGAATGACGTGCGGCGATCAGCCACGGCGTTTGAACGAGTTTTAAGAACTCAACTGCAACAGAGACGGCGAGGGTGATTAAGGCGGCTTTGGGGATCGAGAGAGTGGGGCGAATGCAAACAATCAGCCAATACACCATGAGCGCCCACAGTGCATCGCCGGGATATTTGCCGAAGGCGACTGGGAAGATGGACAATTTGCGCGAGAAATATCCGGCGGCAAGCGTGAGGACGAACGCCGCCGCGCAGAGGGCGCGCGATCGGCGTTTGCTTGGGGTGCTGGTGAAATAAGGCTTCATTGTTCTTTGATCGGCGTCGTGTAGTACGGCGGCATGGGGTAGCGGAACATGGATTGGTACTTCTTCGGCTTGGCGGCGGGTGTTCCCCCATCAAAGTCGCCATCCTCGCCAACGCTGTAAAGCACAAAGCCTGCGCCTTCGCGTCGGTACTTGAATGGCTTGCCGGTGAATGGATCGAGTGGGATATTGGGAAGCGCGCTCAAGCTGGCGGGAAACGAATGGGTTTTTGATTTGAAGATAAGCAGACGTGTGGACGTATCGGTAATCGCTGCGGACGCCTTGATCACAGTCTGTCGCGACGCGAATTTCGCCTTGTTCGTAGTCAGCATTTGCGCCACCGTATAGCGCAGTGGGCCGGAATCTTTAATTGCCTTTTCCAACGCGGCGTCACTGGCGACCATTTGCGGATTCGAGACAGGATAGGGCTGGTCGATGATCGCCCGATCGCGTCTCAGTTTTGCGAGCACGAGCGCTCCGTTATCATCAAGATACGCGCTCCACTGAGATCGAGGAATAAGGCCCAGAAAATGTGATGAACGTGGATTATGTGGGTCTGAGTTGGAGGCTTCGACCAGTGATCCCGGTCCATCTTCACGCAGAAACTCGATCTCTGACACCTGGATCGTCAGTTCCGTGTTGAGGCATTCGGAGAACGGGTGAATGTGGAGATGATTTCGCACCTCGTCCTGTATGGCCTGTGTGGTCGCGGGATCACCATGAGAGAGGTAGAGAAGCTTACGCATGCCTTCGAGCGTGATGGCGTCGCAAGCGACGGCGACAAGCGTGGCGACAATCGTCTTCCCAGTGTACGCGTGATCCGCCAGCTGGAAGCCAAGCGCCTGGTTTTTGACCGCTTCCCGCATCCGCCCACGGCTCGCCAAATCGTAACTTTCAACGGACAATGCGCGCGTCCCCATTCGAATATTGCGGAAGTCAGGGAACAGCACCGCCGCAGGATTACGGTTGCTCCAGTCGATGCGAAGGTCGCATTCGGGGCGCTGCGCCGCTGTGTGGATGAGGGCCATTAACTTCGCTTGACGCTGCAATGCGCTATGAATCTTATTCGTCTCGTTTGTCGTCAGGATATGGTTTGACCGTAAGCCGTTTGTGACAAGCAAATCGTCGCCGGCCGGCGGGTGCGCCGCTATCTGCGCTGCAATCTGTTTGTAGATCGGACCGGCGTCCCGCGCCCCGGGCGGCAATGGCCCTTGCAGCCGCGCCGCCACGAGCGGAACGCCTTCGGCTCCCAGCGCACGAATTTGCGCTGTGTACGCCGCGTGTGCATTCTTCGCAAATCGCTGGCTTCGGTAGTGAGCGTACAAGCAGACGCTAATGACGATCGCGATTGGCGTCCCAATTACCAGACCGATGACAATACTTCTTTTATTCATTTTAGTTTAAAGCCACGTTCATCATTTGCAAAAGTATAGCCGACCCGCAGGAGCGATTAGTTTGCCTCGCGCGTCGTTAAGATCAACGTTGTTGAACTCCATTTGAGACGATGGGCTTCGCCGACAACCGATAATATGCAGGAATCGGATAGCGGAACATGGGCGAGTTGCCCTTCGGCTTGACGTTTGCGGAGCCGCCGTCGAAGTTACCGTCCTCGCCTACGCTGTAAAGCACGAAGCCGGCGCCTTCGCGCCGGTAGCCAAACGGCTTTTCAGCGAAAGGGTCAAGCGGCGTCTCGCCGATGGCGCTGAGCGTTTCGGGGAAAGCGCCGTGCTGTGATTTCCAGATCAAGAGGCGAGCGGAGATTTCTACGATCGAAGTCGCCGCCTTGTCTTTCCATCCCACGGAGAATAACTCCACATCGGAGCTGTTTGATTTTTCGGCGAGTTCTATTCGTGTTTCAAGCAGTCGATTCCACTCCTTCTCATTCGAAAGGGATATCTGCTTCGCCTCGGGGAACGGACGCGCTGACGCAATAATGTTCATGCGTGCGTGGTGCAGAAGAGCGGCTTCTGTGTCATCCTGATATGCGTTTTGCTGTGCTTTGCTCTGCGGGAGGTGGGGCACGCTCCACCTCCCGTCGCCCGAAGTGGGGGGCGTCGGCATGACTTCACTTGGGGGACGTGTGCGGAGGTATTCGTTCGACCAGTACTGCATGGCCGCATCCATGCGCATTCCGCCGATGAGGTCCGGCGTATGTTCATTGTTATGGACTGCTTCCAGCACCGATTTCGCGACGGCGGGATTTTCACCGTATTGGTAGAGGAGCTTCCGCATTCCTTGCAGCGTAATCGCATTTGCGCTGTAACCAACGAGTGCAAACAGCCAGGTTTTCCCACTGGCGCAATGGTCTGAAATACGAAATCCCAGCGCCTGATTTTGGATCGCTTCCTGGACCCGCCCCTCATGCGCCATGACCATGCTTTCCGCGAGCAGAAGCCGGGCGCTAGGGCGCATCGCATTGAGCTGAGGATAATCCATGGCGGACGGATCTTTTGCGTTCCAATCCAGCCGAAGCACGCCTTGCTTTCGCCCGAGCGCCGTATGGATGAGCGCAAGCAGCTGCGCGTGCTGCTTGAGCGTACTCTTCGCCTGTGATACGTCGCTCGCCGTGGGCGGGTAATGTGCTGTCGTCGAATTGACGCCGTTGAGCGACTTATCGCTTACACGATATCTTTTCAACTCCAACGCGATGTCGTCATACACCGGCCCGGCATCCTCCGCAGGAGGCGGGTACGCAGTTTTCCAGCGGCTCCTGTCCAGCGGAATACCTTCCGCTCGGGCGAGCCGGACCTCGCGAAGCAAATCCTGGTGCGCCTTGCGGGCGTACGCTGCTTCTCTGCGGTGCAGGGACCAGAAGGGGAAGGCGACCGCGAGGCAAAGGAGCAGGAGGATCGAGGTGATGAAGATGCCGAGGGATTTGGTCATGATTGGAGCCGTTCATGGGCAGTGGATTGATCTTAGTCGATATGACCCAGGAACGGCAAGAAAGTTGCGCGTCCGAAATTAGGGATCTTTCGGTTCGGGGTGGAGGTAATAGGGAGGCATCGGATAGTGGAAGACGTACTCCGCGAACTTTGGCCGCGTTGTTGGACTCCCGCCGTCAAACGCGCCCTCTAATCCGGGGGTGTAAATGATAAAGCCAGAGCCTTCGCGTCGGTAGCGTAATGGCTTGCCGGTGTACATGTCGGTTGCCGTATGGACGGACAATGGATACGCTGATCCGGGGATGTGCTGATCAATGATCTGAGACGCGAGCATGACCATTTGCGCATCGTTTTGAACTTGTGCGCGCTTGCCAAGTAACTTTTCCAGTGTGGGGAGCACGAGTTGTGCGACGATGACAGGTTTGGTCGTTGTCGCCACATCGTTGTCGAGCGCCACAAGAGCCGATCGAATCTGAAAGTATGGTCGGTCCGCTATGGGTATTGCCTTTCGCATGTGCTGAACGATGTACACGCCATCCGTGTTTCGCATCCCGTCCCACAGCTTTCCTCGCAAAATCGTCGCTTCGAGAACCTTATCGCGAAACCTTGGAGTTTCTTCCGTAAGAGCGTAAAGGCTGGGCCATCCATTGGCGCGGACGTATTCCAGAAGAGCAATATTTATTGCCGCTTCTGACCGTAAGCTTGCAGCAGGGCTTGGCGGTTTGAAGTTTTGCGTCACTTCGTCGTGAACGAGGGCGGCTACGCCAGGCTTATCCCCATAAAGATATAAGATTTTACGCATTGCTCCCAGTGTAATGGCATCGCATGCAACGCCTAACAGATAGGCAATGGCCGACTTGCCGTTTGCTCCTTGACCTGCAACCTTAAATCCTAGCGCCGCGTTTCGAACCGCATCCGAATATCTCCCGTCGGACGCCATCACAATGCTTTCCGCCTCCAGAAAACGCGTGGACCGTCGTACGATCGCCAATTGAGGGTATTGGATGTCGGCGGGATTCTGCATTTCCCAATGAATTTGCAAAACACAGTGCGGCCGGCTTGCCGCCTGATGAATGAGTGTGAGCGCGTGTGCTTGACGCTTCAGCGCCAGACGCGCGCTGGACATCTCAGCCGGAGTTGGCGAATGGCTTTGGCATACATTGGAGAGAATGATGTTGTCTTCATCGTTGGCGCGGCCTTTCCAGATCGTGCGAAGCTGCTCGTAGATCGGTCCTGCATCTTGGGCGGCGGGTGGCTTAACGTCCATGAGCGACGAGCGACTGAGAGGAATGCCCTCCCGCTCGGCCAGTTGTTCTTCATGGACAAGTTGTCGATGGGAGGTTTCCGCGTAGCGGGCGGTATTTGCGTAGTATCGCCACACAAATATCGTGGCGGCTGTGAACACAATGCCGACGGAAATCAAAAGAGGTCGTCTACGCATAAGATTGTTTAGTTTGCAAAAAAGATTTCGATGAGTAAAGGAGTGTGAAGTCATCCTGTAAGCTGGATTCTGTGTTTGTATGGCCATCTCTCTCGAACACCGGTTGCCTGGCGCCTACATCTCCGTGAGCCCGGTGCGCTCGTACCGCTTTGAAATAAATTTCTCGGCGACTTTAAGGATACTGGAACGCGGCTGCCGTTGGATCTTTCTTGACGTCAGGTCGCAGAGGAGTGTAGCCGCCGGATTGCCCCAAGCTCCATACAGCGAAGCCGTTTTTGGTAAGGGCGTAGTGGAAGGGCTTGCCGGAGTAGGGATCAACGCAAAAACGGGCATTTGCCTGAGTAAGTGTGTACGGGAACCGATGGTGCTTTGCGAACCAGATGAAAATATCCGTTGCCTCCACAGTGGATTGCGCCGACGCCGTCATAACATAACGACGCTGAATTGGCGTCGTGAGACGCGGAATGAGAGAATGGGCGAGAGCGTAATCATCGGCAGGGTTCGCCATCAGGCTCGTCAGTTGATTGTCGATGGCTTTGTAAATGGATTGCCCAGGTAGCTTCGCGTTCCTCGACAGCTCGCGTAATTGGTGAATCGTAGATCGCCCGTTGACGTCGATCCATTGATCGAAGCGCGCTTTTGATTTTGGAGTCCGCATGGCCTCGCCTGGTTTTCGTTCGGCGTTTGCGAAAGCTGCCGGC
>JAOQAA010000293.1 GCA_025963815.1 Capsulimonas sp. | reverse complement strand
TATCCTCGGCATGCACAAGATCGAGGAGCGCCCGATCGCGATCGCTGGTCAAGTCGTCATCCGTCCGATGATGTACGTGGCGCTTTCGTACGACCATCGTATTGTCGACGGTGGTACCGCCGTCCGGTTCCTGGTAAAGATCAAGGAACTGCTGGAAGATCCGGAGTCGCTGCTGCTCGAAGGCTAACAGCGTCTTTACACACATTTAAGTGAGAACAATTGCCGCCGATTTTTCAAATCGGCGGCAATTTTGCGTTTAAACCGGAACCTATTCTTGGTACCCTAGCGTTGTTACTGTAGAGAACGGACGAAACAAAATGTAGTTTTGGTTGTCCATTCGCATAGTAACCGAAGCATTGCTGCTGAGGATACGAGTACTAACACTTACGGAGAAACGCATGAAAAAGACAATGATTGTCGGCGCGGTCGCATTGCTCGCGAGTGTCCTGGGGACCTCCGCGGCCCGAGCGCAGGATGCTCCGGTTCAGAAGCCTATCAGCATCAAGGTCGGTGGATATTTTCCGCAGGACGGCGACGCCCGCAAGATTGGCGACACGTGGCTGCATGTCGGCGGGGATTACGCCTTCGGCAAGACCGACACCGAATCCCCGCTGCTGAAGCTGGGTTATCTGGATTATGTGGGTAAAGAGAAGGACGGCGTTCGCGGCCAGTACGTGGGGCTTGGCATTGGCGTTCGCGCGTACGCGAACCGGGCGACCAACAGCACCGTCTCCCCGTTCTACGGCGCGGGTGTCGGAGTTTACTTCGAACAGGCCAAGGGTGGCGGCGAGACGAAGAACAAAACGGGCGTCGGCCTCAAGGCCAGCGCCGGTATGGAGCTGAACCAGGGCGCGTTCGTCGAAGTCGGCTACACCTACCTGCCCGAGAAGATCGAAGGAACGGATCTGAGCGGCTTCACCGCCGATCTTGGCTACCGGTTCTAAGTTTGGCTGCTCGTCTGAATGATTGACCAAGAATAGGCCGGCGATTGAAATCGCGCCTAGAAGTGCACGATGTCCACCTCAGTGGACTCCAGAAAAGAGACGCAATAGTTTACTATCTGGAGTGTCGGGTGGGGCACATCGTGCACGTCTATGCGCGATTTCAATCGCAGGCTATCCGACGTGTCGCCGGCTATCTTACGACGTTCGCTGGGATGTGACGTTAATCAAGCCAATCGCCGGCAAAATTTTGTAGACGACGCGGCTTTTGCGGCCGGTGACGCTTTCCATAACCAGGGCCTCGATTTCCGGGGGAAGGGGCTCATGCCGTGGATGCTTGATCACCACGCGCCGACGCGCCACGCGGCGCGCTTCGTGGATGGACGCTGGGTCCAGCGGCTCGGAATTGCCGAAGAGGGCCAGCGGGCTTACGGAGTTCTCCGAGCCAGGCAGACGCTCGTCGAAGAATGGATCAAAGTAAACGAGATCGAAGGACGAATCTGGGGCTTGACGCAGATAGTCGCGGTAATCCGCCGTGACCACCTGGATGCGCCGCATCGCGTCTTCCAGCACCTTTGGCTCCAATTCGAAGCGGCTGACGCCGTCCCGCGTGACTGCCGCCAGCTCCGGAACGCTTTCCAGCCCGACTACTGTCCCCAATTCTCCCACCATCAGCGCCGCCAGCGAGGCCTCTCCGGCGAAGCCCAGAGTACAATCCAGCACCGACTCGCCCGGCTGGAGCGCCGCCGCTTCCACGTAAAGATCCCGCCAGCCACGAGTGACATTATATCCGCGCAGCATCGCCAGGTTTGGGTGAAAGAAATATTCGAAGTCGGTATTTCGTTCGCGCAGAACTAACTTCGTGTGGGTGACGACCAGAACCCGATTTGCGCCGGTGGCGGCGAGAACCTCGGGAATATTGCGCTTTTCACGCGTGTAGTAAACCGCGTCCAGCTCATCGGCCAATTGGCGCGCCCGCTCCTGAAGTTCCGGGCGTCCATTGACCCCGGTGGTGACGCAGAGCGGCGCTGCATTTTGCGTCATAACGTGCGGATAATCTCCTTGATACTTTCGATCTGGTCCGCCGGCGCCGTGATCTGCGTGACGCCGAGTGCGACAACTTGAGCCAGAAACTCAGCGCGGTCGGTCCCGGATATGCCGGCCCAATCTTCTTCTCCGCAGAGCAGCAGAATGGGATTGCAGGAACGCTTCGCCGCGAAGACGACACGCTCGGCCGCTTCGGCGTCTTCCAGCTGGGCGGGAAGGATGGCGATCCCCGCGAACTCGTCGAAGTCTTCGGGGATCTCATCCTCCGATTGCAGAGGCGGCATTCCGGCGACGAGCAGCGGCCACAGAAATGGCTCGTCACCTTCCTGTAAGAATATCTCCGTGTCGGCAAACTGGTCGCGCACGTCCTCGGCGAGCCAGGGCGGCGTAATCAGACGCACCTGGCCCTCGGCGCACGCGCGCAGCAGCGTCGAAAGGGAGAGGCGCTCCAGCTCTTGATCCAGAACGATCGCCAGCGCGCCCACCTCATCCATCAGCTTCGCCCAGGTCTGGGTCTGATGCTCCGTGTCCTGCGGCTCGTCGTAGGAGCCGAAGACGGCGTTGTCCTGCGGCAGATAAACGCCGTCGGCGCCCGAGCGCATCGCGGCGGCGACATCGTCCATCGTCCGTGCGATGGCGAGCACCTCAATGCGCACGTTCGAAGAGGAGGTGCGGGCGGGGAGATGGGCGGAATCGACGAAGTAAACACGGGCGCGCGTGGCCGGCGCCTGGTAGCGGGCAATCACGGATGCGTCGGCGTCGACATAGACCCGGCCGCGGTCGCCATCCAGAACTAAAATGTCGAACTCGGCGACGTTTTCCAAAAAGGGCGTTCCCAGGCCGGAGACGATCGGGTAGGGCGCCTCAATCGTGTCGGCGTCTTCGATGATGGCGATCCCCAGCACTTCCAGTCCGACCATCGGCGCGCCGATCATCGCCGAATTAAGCCGCTCCATCACCAGGATGACCTGCGAGGGCTCGGGCTCCGAATCGTAATAGCCGCGCAGTTCGGCGGCGGCCGCTCGGCGGCGTCGCTCGGGATGAAGGGCCGGACCGAATCGGTCGACGGTCAGACGCGCCGTCGCGGCGATGGCGACCCCGCCGGAAATCGCCTGTCCTTGAAAAACTTCCATGCTATTCGCCGTTCCCCACAGGGGCGTCGGTCGTTGGGGTTGGCGCCGGATCTGGGGACTTCGCCGGCGGCGGGCCGGAGGACGTGGGCGGCGGGGGCGTGACCGGCATCGGCGGCAGCGTTCCCGTATCACTGGTATCTTCGGGCGCGGTTACGTCCTCGGCCTTCTTCGTTTTGAAGACGCCATGCGTCGGCGCCGGAATGGTCACCGATTCATCGTTTTCCTGAACGCCGATAATGACCTTGGAGGCCTTGATGACGTTGCCGTTTGTGTCTTTGGCGCGGACATTTCCGACCAAGGTAATCTGCTTTGCAATGCCGTCATAACGTCCGGAATCGGCCGTCAGCACTCGGTTTTTCTGGTTGACCGTCAGTGGGCCGGGAACCGTGCCGATCTTCTTGCGGTAGTCATAGGTCATCATCTCGCACGTCATCGTCGCGGCGTCCTTGAACCGGCTGCGCAGCGAGGCTTTCGGCGCGCCTGCGTCTTTGTCGCTGGGCTTGACGACGAGGACGACATTGTCCCTCATCGTGGCGAGATGGCGCGTGAAGTCAATAAATCCGTTTTTGCCGTTCAGATCGCTTTGCGGGTCGTAGACATGGACTGGCGCCAGT
>JAOQAA010000245.1 GCA_025963815.1 Capsulimonas sp. | reverse complement strand
AACGCCGATGGCAAGAACTGCAAAGCGATTGTGGGCCTGAACTGGGTTGATGACCCGTATCGCGGTTCGGCCGTGTATTTGGATGAAACCTATCGGATCGAACGGATTCAGGAAAAGCCGGAAAAGGGAACCGCGACCACCCATTGGAACAGCGCCGGCCTCTTCGTCTTCGATCCGCTGATTTTCGAATACACCGCCAAGATCCAGCCGTCCGCGCGCGGCGAGTACGAACTGCCGGACGCCATCTCCGCGATGATCTCGGGTGGACACTACGTGCAGGGACTTCCTTTGACGGGCGACTGGCGCGATGTGGGCACGCCCGAGGATTACGCGGCGATCAACGACGAATTCGGAGCAAAAAAGTAATGACAGTCGTGAGCAAAGCGCGGGAAGCGTATGCGAAGCAGTTCGGCGAAGCGCCCAAGTTCGGCGCGTTCGCGCCGGGCCGCGTCGAGATCATGGGGAACCATACCGATTATAATGGCGGCTTCGTGCTTCCGGCTGCCCTAGACAAAGGCACGGCGATCGTCGGATCCCCGACCGGAACAGACGAAGTCGTTCTGATGGCGGCGGACTTCGGCCGCATTGCGACCTTCTCGGTCGCCGATCTTCAGCGCGATCCTCAGAACACCTGGGCCGATTACGTGATGGGCGTCGTGAGTATGCTCCAGCAGGACGGCGTCTCCGTCGGCGGCTTCAAAGCCGTCATCGCCAGTGATGTCCCCGCCGGGGCCGGCTTGTCTTCGTCCGCCGCACTCGAAGTCTCGACTGCCTTTTTCCTGCGCCAGCTTTTCCCCTACGACCGCGAGCCAATGCAGATCGCGCGTCTGTGCCAGCGCGCCGAGAACGAGTACGTGGGCGTCGCCTGCGGCATTCTCGACCAGTTCTCGTCTGTCTTCGGCAAGCAAGACAGTCTGCTCTTTTTAGATTGTCTCAGCCTGGAGCACGGCGCCGTCAAGATGGGCCGCAGCGACATCGCGGTTGTGATTTGCGACTCGATGGCGAAGCACGCCCTGACCGGCGGCGACTACAACACCCGCCGCGCCGAGTGCATGGCCGCCGCCGCCCACTTCGGCAAAGAACTCCTGCGGGAAGTGGACTGGGACGAATTTGTCGCGCGGGAATTTGAGCTTCCCGAAAACCAGCGCAAGCGCGCCCGCCACGTCCTGACCGAAGACAAGCGCGTTTTGGCGATGCGTGACGCCATCCAAGGCACGGATACCGATCCGATCAAGCGCCTTCTCATCGAAGGTCACGAGTCCTGCCGCGATCTGTTCGAGAACTCCACCCCCGAGATCGACTTCCTCGCCGCCGCCGCCATCGAGATCGAAGGCTGCTACGGCGCGAAGCTCACCGGCGGCGGCTGGGGCGGCTGCACGGTGAACCTCGTCCAAGTCGAAGCCGTGCCGGACTTTTGCGCCAAGCTGTCGGAGCGTTACACAAGTGAGCTTGGTAAGACGGCGCAGATTTACCCGTGCCGCGCATCGGCGGGGGCGCATGTGCTGGAGCTGTAGTGCCCCTCTGCTATTACGTTACCGGCCATGGCTTTGGCCACGCGATCCGAACCGCTCAAATCTTGAAGGCGCTGCCGCATGAACTGGACATCATCGTCCGGGCCACGGCCGCGCCTTCGGTATTTCGTGAAGAACTGCCCGATCGCTCCCTGCGTTTTCTCCCAGCGGAGTTCGACTGCGGCAGCCTGCAAAGTGACAGTGTGACGACCCTCGCGCGCCAAACTCTCGATCGATATCGTGAGATTGAGAAGCGTAATTACGCCGCTCTCTCCGAAGAAATCGCGTTTCTAAAACGCGAAGGCGTTACCTGCGTCGTTTCGGACATTCCCTCATTTCCACTGCGCGTCGCGCAAGCCGCCGGCATTCCCAGTGTTGCGATTACCAACTTTACCTGGCATGATATCTATACAGAATATGTCGAGACGGATGAAGACCAGGCGCTGCTGGATCGAATGGGCCACGAATACCGCACGGCGACCGTCGCGCTGATCACGCCGCTGGCGACGTCGACAGTTGAGGATGTCTTCACGAATGTCGAGCACATTCCATTGGTCGCGCGTCGTGGCGACAATGTGCGGGCCGAACTCCGGGCGTCTCTGAGATGTGAGACGCCGCATATGGCGCTGCTTTACTTCGGCGTTTGGGGATTGGATTTGAATTGGGACGCACTCGCAAAGTATCGTGACTGGACGTTCCTAACATTCGACACCCCGCCGCACTTCGTCGCCAATGTCAGAACCCTTTCGACGGATCACTGGCGATACGCCGACATTGCGGCCTCGGTCGATCTGGTGATCACTAAGCCGGGCTACGGAACTGTCACGGAGTGCATCGCCAATTCCGTGCCGCTAATGTACATCCCGCGTCAGGGGTTTGTCGAAGCGGCGGCGCTGGAGCAGGGGATGGCGCCATGGGGTGGGGGCGTGCGGATCGAAAGCGATCAGTTCTTAAATGGCGATTGGGGCGAGACGCTGGCGTCGGCATTAAACGCGCCGCTCAACCCGGCGGCTTATCGCATGGACGGCGCGGAAATTGCGGCGGAGATCATCGTCCGGCTGAGCCAGGGTTTGGGAGTGGGATAGATAACTTTGCTATCAATCTTGCAAGATTCTTGAGAACAACACGAGAAGCGTAGCGGGAATTCCAAAGAAGATATTTAGGACTAGGAGATAGGTATTGAAGCGCTTGCGCGAGCCGTCCCACGCTTCCGCGTAAACCGCCCAGCCAGCCCAAGCGCCTGCGCCCCCGATTGCGAGCAGCCATAAATTACCATATGGCAGGGTCAATTCTTCGGAACTCGCATTGTGTATCGCCGTGAAGGCGATCAGCGCAGTCACCATGAGGCGGAGGAAATGCGCTTGATTATTTTTGCGGTATTGCTGTACGCCGGCCCCAAGGCTAAATCCACAGCAAATGGCGACGATGTGAATCATAAGTATTTTCTCTACAGCCTGGAGGACATCGGCGTGTGGTGAGGATAGAGAATTGTGATTTCCCGCCAGCGTCTTTGGCTTTGCGAAACATCCGCCGTTGCGATGAAAG
>JAOQAA010000244.1 GCA_025963815.1 Capsulimonas sp. | reverse complement strand
CACGCCGATGGCGGACGGCTCGTCTCTGCTGCGCGATGATGGAATGTGTTTTGGGTGCGGCTCGGAAAATCCGATCGGTTTGCATTTGAGTTTCGGCTGGGATGGGGATACTTACAGTACGCGCTTTATTCCGCAAGCCCAGCATCAGGGCTGGGTCGGCCGCGTGCACGGCGGGATCCTGGCCTTACTGCTCGATGAAGTCCTTTCGCGCGCCGCTTTGGAGCGTCACGGTTTGGACTGGGTCACGGCGGAATTGACAACTCGGCTCGTTCAGCCCGCGCCCACCGGCCAGGCGCTCATCGTTCGCGGCCGTATTGAAAGCGTCCGGCCAAGACTGATCCTCTGCGTGGGAGAAGTTATCGACGAAGCGACCGGGGGAGTGATCGCGCGTGGCGTCGCGAAGATGATGCGCCCGCGCTGAAGACCCTGCGACGATCGTATTGAGGAGACTGTGACGATGACGTTGGACGAAACCTCGAACCCAATGAGCGAAACGCCGCTGGAGCGGTTGACGCCGCCCGACGCCGACGTCGAGATTATTGAGACGCAGCGCGAGGAGCGCGAGGCGGACTCCATTTTGGAGGATGTCGATCGCTACGTCGCCCAGACGGACCCTGCTTCGCTGGCCGTCGCCGAGGAAGAGCTGAACGCATGGGAGATCCCGGTTGATCCGCTGGACCTTCCGGAAGGCTCCGTTACGTTTGCGGGAGACGCTCCGGCGTCCGTGTTCAGCGCGACCTCGGAAGCGGAGGCGCATATCATCCAGGGAGTGCTGGAGGCGGCCGGTATTCCCGCCCGCTTGCATGATGTGGCGATGCCCGCCATGGGCAATATCTTTTCTGCGGGCGAAGAAGGCTGGGGACAGGTGCTGGTTCCCGCCAGTCTGGCCGAAAAAGCTCGGCAGGTTATTGAAGAGGCGCGGCGTTTGCCGCCTCAAAATACGTAGTGGACGCCCGTGCGGACGTGCGTGACGGCTATCTCAAAGCGGGACGTTGATCCGAAACAGGGGGCGCGTGAGGGACAATGCTTCAGAAACAGCAGTATGCAGTAGCGATGATCGGCGGGACAATGGCGTTGCTTCTCCTTGGAAGTGCACCGGATGTCCGAGCCCAGGGAATTACGGTGACACGGCCCGCCGAGAACGCGATCGTGCGTGAGACCGTCCCGATCCGGGTGGCTGCGCGTGATTTACCGCCGGGAGGCTATGTCTCAGTGATCGTGGACGGCCAGTTCGTGACGGCGCGCGTGCTGCCGGCAACTGATGCATCCGTTTACGATTGGGACACCAAAGCTCCCTACACCACGCCGGATGATCCGGACACCAAGAAGTATTTGCCGGACGGGAGCCACACGGTCACCGTTTCGGTATACACCAATAAAAATAAGCTGGTCGGTTCCCAGACGATTCCGGTGCGTATCGCCAACAAGATCCCAAGCGTCGCAGCCCGAGGCGTGGTTCTGACATACAAGTGGCGTCTGAACGACACGATGTTCTACAACCGCACGACGGAGCTAAGTCAGAATTCGTCCAGCAGTTCCGGAACCTCCAACGGCGTCAGCATCGACAGCACGACGACCCCCGATACCATTATCGAGGCGTCCAAGATCAAATTCAAGCGCTCTGTCGAGGACACCGAGGCAGAGAACTTCCTGATCCGTGATATGATCACGCCGAAGGGAACATTGACCCGAGGCGTGCAGGCGCAAACGATCAGCGCCGTGTATCCGCTGAAGTCGCAGTATCGCACCGTGACCCAGTATGGCGATGTGCTCAGCACCATGGCGCCGCTAGGGCCGGGGGCGCACTTCTCATTCTCTATTCCGGTCATGCCCGCACGCCGCGTGACCATCGGCGACTCGTGGCGTTCGCCGCTGCAAGTGTCGCTGGATTGGGCCACCTCCAAACCGCTGACCGTTTCCGGTGAGAGCCGGCTGGAAAGCTTTGAATGGCAGAACGGATATCCCACAGCAAAGATCCGTGAAACCTTCGATGGTACTGCGCACTTCCCGGTCAATCCTGATTCCGCATTTTCCGGCGCCACTGCGGATAAACTGCATGTCGATCGTATTGTCTACTTCGCCTATAACTCTGGACGCTTGATCCGAACCGAAACGACCGCTACCTATACCGGCGACGCGGCGAAAACGTCCGCGCTGTCCGGCGGCGGCGGAATCGGGCGTGGAGAAGGCGGTTTTCCTGGGGGTGGTCCTGGAACTCCCGGCGGCCTTTTAGGGGCTCCCGGCGGCGGCTTTAGCGGAGGCCCCGGCGGTAAGTTTGGCGGACGCGGCTTTCCTGGCGCCCCAAGCAGTGGAGGGCCGATCGGAGCTGGAGATGATGCGACGCCTTATCCTGGCGGCGGTTCAGCCTTTCCCGGAGCAGGCGGCTATCCCGGCGCGGGTGGGTACCCTGGCGCGGGCGGCTATCCGGGTGGAGGACTGCCAGGCGGAGGACTTCCCGGATCTGGCGCCTACGGTGGAGTGGCGGCTACGGTAACGACGACGATGAAGTTCACTGAGATTACAGACATCGTTCCTCAGTGATACGAAAAGGTCTTTGATGGCATTGCGTTTGCAGACAGATCCGGCCCCGGAAGGGCCGGAGGAGAAACGGGCGGAACTCACCGAGCATCTCGCCGAACTGCGGACGCGATTGATCCGAGCGTGTGTCTATTGTGCGGTAGGGATGGTTGTGATGTACATCCTTTCCGGCCCGGTCTACACGGTGCTTTCGGCGCCCGTTCTCAACGCAATCAAGCAGGCCTCCGCGAAGAATGGGACTGTCGGCGGTGGCATCCTTTTCACCTCATTCACGGAACCCTTCTTTCTGAAGCTCCAAATCAGCATGGTGGGAGGTCTGGTCATTGCCGCTCCTTTTATCCTGCTGGAACTCTGGGGTTTCATCTCGCCCGCGCTTACCCCTACGGAAAAGCGCGCGGTGACGCTCGTGGCGCCGATGTCCGTTCTGCTGTTCATCGCTGGCGTTTCCTGCGCGTTTTTTATTCTCCCTATGGCCGTTCACTGGTTCCTGAGCTATCTGAGTGATATCCCAGGAGCAGTGCTTTTCCAGAACCCGTTAACGTATGTTGTGTTCGTCATCAAGCTGATGCTGGTGTTCGGAATATTATTCCAGCTTCCCGTTCTGCTGACGTTCCTGGGGAAGGTTGGATTGATCACTTCGGCCATGATGATCAAGTACTGGCGGCAGATCGCCGTTGGGCTTTTCACCGTGTCCATGGTGGTTGCGCCGTCCAACGATCCCGGCACCATGCTGGCGCTCGCCGTGCCCCTCACCATCCTCTTCTTCGTGAGTATTCTCCTCGTCAAGTGGGTCGAGCCGAAGACGACTGGCTCTTAGAGAGCGTTTCGTCGGCTTCGCGCCCTATCGGCGTTATCCGCAAATATGCCGGCTTTGGCCGTTTTTGCGAAAAGCTGGTATTTTTGCGGGGATAATATGCTTGTTCGCATCCCCTGATTTTGGTATGATAGATTATCGCCAGAAGGAGACTTCATACCGAATGACCCGCATCAAATCATTATTCGCCTGGGACAGCCTCGCTATCTTTATCCTTTGCACCGCCGACATGCTTTCCACGCTTTACTGGGTCAACGCCCATGTCGCCACGGAAGCGAACCCTTATATGAATTTCTGGCTGGAAAAGGGCGACTTCGCCTTTTGCATCGCCAAGGTCATGAGCTATCTTCCCCTGCTGTTGTTTGCCGCCTACTATCGACCGCGCCGCCCGCGCCTCATCCGGGTTTCGCTGCGTGGCGCGCTGGCGCTTTACATTGCGCTTTATGTCTCCGGCGTCATTACCCAGAGCTTTCTGACTGTCTGAATTCAAATATTTTTGAATTCTGGATCGCGATCACGGCAAAAATACAGACTTGGCCTGTATTATGCACAGTGATCATTCAGGAAAGCGATGGAAGAAAGGGCGACCGGATGCTGAGGACACGACAACTGTTTGCCTGGGAAAATGTGGCGCTGACGATGATTTGTCTCGCCGATCTGTTCTCAACGCTTTATTGGGTTCATGCGGGTGTGGCTGAGGAGGATAACCCGATCTTCGCCGCCTGGCTGCCCCATGGCGATTTCGCCTTCTGCGTGATGAAGCTTCTCAGCTTCCTGCCATTGATCCTGATCGCAACTTACTATCGGCCGCGTCGCCCCCGCTTGATCCGAGTGGCGATGCGCAGCACGCTGTTCCTTTATGTCGCGATGTATACGGGCCGGTTCGCCGCGCAGGCTCTGCTGGGCGTGTGAAAATTAGTCCAGGCCCTAAGTATACAAATACAAAAGCCCTTCCAGTAATTGCTGGAAGGGCTTTTGTATTTTACGATCGGCGCTCGTTTACAGAAGTTTTTTCTGGACGACGGTTCCCGCAGGAGAATCGCCCACGGTATAACCTTGCTCCTCGATCTGCGTGCGCAGAGCATCGGAAGCCGCCCAGTTCTTTGCTTTGCGCGCGGCGTCCCTTTCGGCCATCAGCGCCGTGATTTCCGTGGGAAGATCGGAAGAGTCGCCCGGTTCGGAGGTCGCCTCGCGGGAGCGCTTCTCAATGTCGAGCCCGAGCACGGAATCGAACTCCAGCCACAGCCGATAGGACTTCGCGCCCTGCAGCGCGGCGACGGCGCGGGGAAGGTTCAGATCGTCGTTCAGCGCGGCGATGACTTGCGTGCGCGCTTCGGCGTACTCGGCGTCGGTGAGGCCATCGCCCTGAGCGCCGCTTTGGCGCGCCTTCAATTCCCAGACTTTGCTTAGAGCCGTGGTCGCCGCCTTGAGCGCCTCGTCCGAATAGGTCAGTTCCGAGCGATAGTGCGCCATCAGGCACATGTAGCGATAGGCGAGGGGATCGTACCCGTCATCCACGAGCTTCTGCACCTTGAGGAAATTGTCATCGCTCTTGGACATCTTTTCCGCGGTGCGTCCCGTCACCGCGCCGCTGGCGACATTCAGGAACGCGCCGTGCACCCAGTAGCGCGCAAAGACGTGCCCGGTGGCGCATTCGCTCTGCGCGATCTCGTTGGTGTTGTGCACGGGGATATGATCGATGCCGCCGCAGTGGATGTCGAGCGTTTCGCCCAGATACTCCATGCTCATTGCGGAGCACTCGATGTGCCAGCCGGGGTATCCCGTCCCCCAAGGCGACTCCCATTTCATGATATGAGTCGGTTTATTCGTGAACCACAAAATGAAGTCGGCGGGGTGGCGCTTGTTGGTGTCGACATTGACATCTTCGCGCGCGCCTTCCCGCTGCCCAGCCAGATTGAGGCCTGCAAGCTTGCCGTAATCATCGTTCTTCGCGGTATCAAAGTAGATCCCTTCGGGCGTCTCGTAGGTGTACCCCTTCGCCTCCAGCTGCTGGATCAGCTTGATCATCTGCTCGACATGCTCCGTCGCGCGCGGCGCGACGTCCGGCCGGATGATATTCAGGCGAGCGCAGTCATGGAAAAACGCGTCTTCGTAGAAGCGTGCGAGCTCCCAGGGCGACTTCTTCTCCCGGGCGGCTGCGATCTGCATCTTATCATCGCCGGCGTCGCTATCGGATGTCATGTGCCCGACATCCGTGATGTTCATGACGTGCTTGACGGTGTAGCCGTTGAGAAGCAAAATGCGATGCAGCAGGTCTTCAAAGATATAAGTGCGGAGGTTGCCGATGTGGGCATAGTTGTAGACCGTCGGGCCGCAGCAGTACATCCGAACCAGCGATGGATCAGACGGAACGAACTCTTCTTTGCTGCGCGACAGCGTGTTGAACAAAACCAAAGGTGACATGGCGTTATTATAGCATATTGCGACTGTTGGCAGGTTTCACCGGTCGCGGTCTTTCTGATAGAGTGCTTATTCTCCCAATCCTGCACCGCCAATGCCGGTCGCCAGAGATAGGGAATTCCATATTCATATGTTATACTTAAATAACGAATACTTGCCTCCTGTTCCCAATTCTCCGAAAGATTCGAAAACTACATATGTCGTATTTCTCAAAAATGTCATCATTTGCCTTGACGTGCGTGTCGGCCATCGCCTTGTTGTCCACAGGAGCGCCGAATGCACATGCGCGCGGCTACACGCTGCAAATTCTTCCTCCAGTCATCTATGAGGGAGGGCCGTATCAGTTTTCCCCCGCATCGATTAACGACGCTGGAGAAATCGCTGGAGTCATTAACGGTTGGGGATTACCCGCCGTTCGACGCAATGGCGGATATTCACTCATTCCCGTTCCACAGAACGATCGCTCAATCCCGCAAGTCACTAACTCTGTTGTGAAGATTAACAATGCTGGACAGGTGATTTTCAGAAGCAATTTTTTTGATGCATCGTCAAAACTTATCGGTGGCGCTCCCGCGCTATACAACCCATCGTCTAATACATCGCAGCTGCTGCCGACAGTATCTGGCGGCGCTAATACATTCCTATATGATTTGAATGATAACGGCCTGATTGTAGGGGATACCCTCGATACGAATAATCAGCATGCATTAACATGGACCAATGGCGTTCTGAGTGCTTTGCCTGGACTGCCAGGAAACTTAGCAACGATAGCGTTTGGCGTTAACAACGCCGGTCATGCCGTCGGCTGGTCTTTCAGCGCTGCTGGTGATCGGATGGTGATTTGGAAGAATGGCGTCCCGACTGATATGGGAGCCTTAGAATATTCCGTTTCAGAGATCAATGACCACGACC